>JARKQO010000132.1 GCA_029974855.1 Eubacteriales bacterium | reverse complement strand
TTTTGGGCGTCCAGGGCGGAGGCGGAGGAGCTGCCGATGCCAAAGAAGCAGATATGCTTCGCCTCCACCAGCCAGCGGGTGGCGGCGGCAATGGCCTTGGAGTCCAGGAGACGGCGGGTTTCCTGAAGGACGCTGAGGCAGTTGTTAAACACCTTGTGCATCAATTCCTCCACGCTGTCCTGGTTGTCTACGATACAGTCGCTGAGCTGCGGGCCGCCCAAGGACTGGCCCAAAGAGTGGGCCAAATTCACCTTGAAATCGTGGAACCCGCTTTCCCCCAGGGCCTTGCAAAGCCGGAAGACGCTGGTTTCCCCTACGTGGCAGGCGGCCGCCAGCTGGGAGATGGACATGTACAGCACGTCGTTGGTATGGGAAAGCACATAGCTGGCGATGGTTTTTTCCGTTTTGGTGAAGGAATTTGATTTTGCCTTCAATGTGATGAGAAGATCCTGGAGCACGCCGCCTCTTCCTTTCTGTTTGTCGCACAGGGGAATGGGATATCAAAGAGAGCCCTCGGGTTGCGCCAAGGGAGGTTGAGACGGCAGGTTTGCGAAAAAGCCCATAGGCGCGCCATGGGATTCCGCATGGATTTCGCAAGAAAACATCCCTTTTCGGGACGAGCCGTGGGGAAACATGGGAAAAAGGAGGTACAAATCTCGAATGAAAGCAGTATACACTAAAAGCAGCCGTTTTGACAAGGGACTCTTTGAGAAAAATCCGTTGAAAAATTCGTTGAGAATAGGGCTCTTTGCCATGAACCCCAGGCAGACTCCAACAAAATTTTCACGAAGTTGCCTTGGAAGAATCTGTATGCTATAATTCAATCCATAGGAAGGTTTCGGCCTTGCCATATAAGGGTATTCCTTCAAAAGGAAAATACAAAGGAGTGTTGAGCATGGAGTTCTACATTTGCAAACACTGCGGGAATGTCATTGGATATGTGGAGGCAAAGGGGCCTAAGGTGGTTTGCTGCGGCGAGGAAATGCAGCTTCTGAAGCCCAATACGGTGGATGCCGCCACAGAGAAGCACGTTCCCGTGGTGGAGGTGAAGGACAATCTGGTCACCGTCACGGTGGGAAGCGTTATCCATCCCATGACCCCGGAGCATCATATCGCCTGGATCGCCCTGGAGAGCAAGCAGGGCTACCAGCGCAAGGTGCTGGACCATACCGGGGAGCCCAAGGCCGTATTTGCTTTGGTGGACGGGGACGAGCTTGTGGCCGTATTTGAGTATTGCAACCTGCACGGGCTTTGGAAGGCATGACCCCGGCGGGCGGCAGATAACCTGGAGTCAAAAAGGGAAATAGGGGAAAGGAGACAGGGAGAATGAAGTACATCTGTCAAATCTGTGGGTATGAGTATGACGAGGCCAAGGGCGATCCGGATTCCGGCGTGGCCCCCGGCACCAAGTGGGAAGACGTGCCCGAGGATTATGTTTGCCCCCTTTGCGGAGCTGGCAAGGATTCCTTTGAGGCGGAATAGGGTTTGGTTCATCAAGGCATCAAAGCGAGGGACGGGAAGCGCCGCTTCCCGTCCCTCAGCCTATCCTTGCCGTATGCATCCTTTATTACGGTACCCCGGGCCCCTTGGCGGTGATGATCAGCTGGCCGTAGCGGCATTGAACGGGGGAAACCACGCTTTCCTGGGCCCTTTGGGCGGCGCGGACCCCAAAGCCCAGCAGCATGGCCATGGCAATGCCGCTTACCAGCAAAAGGGTCAGGGTTCCACGGTAGGCGCTTTTCATCATCGGAAAGGCTCCTTTGCCCTAAAATGGGTGGATCATGGAAGCTACTGCCAGTATAATTCGTTTAGAGCGAAATGTCAAGCCCAAAACGGAAGAAATTTGTTTTTAGTTGACATTTTTTGCTTTTAGCGTATAATCATCTCGTTGGGAGGTGCTGCTATGCAAAGGGAAATGGGCGCCAGGGAGGTCTTTCGCAGGAACATCAAGCGGGTGATGCGGGAAAAGGGCGTGGATCAGGCCCGGATCGTCGGCGCCCTTGGGGTAACCGCCTCCACAGTGTCCGATTGGGTGAACGGAAAAAAATACCCCCGGGTGGAGGCCATGCAGCGGCTGGCGGATTTTTTGGAGTGCTCCCTTTTTGATTTGACCATGGACCCTCAGCAGGAAAACCGCCGCCTGACGACCCATGAGGATATTCTGCCCCTTGTGTCCAACCGGGTGCCTTTGCTGGGCGCCATTCAATGCGGAACACCCACCTTCGCGGAGGAGAACTTTGAGGGCTATGTGGAGGCGGGGGCCCAGATCAAGGCGGATTTCGCCCTGAGGGCCCGGGGGGACAGCATGATTGGCATCGGCATTCAGGATGGCTCCATCGTCTTCATCCGCAAGCAGTCCGCCGTAAACAACGGGGACGTGGCCGCGGTGATTTTGGACGAGGAAGCCACCCTGAAGCGTGTGCGCTATTTGCCTGGAGGCATGACCATGCTCCAGGCGGAAAACCCCCGCTACGCCCCCATCATCATCGGCGGGGAGGGCGAAACCCGGGTGGTGCAGGTGCTGGGCAAGGCGGTAGCCTATATGGGCGCGGTGCTGTAAGGCCGCGCCTACTTCTTTGTGAGCGCGTCGATCCTGTCCAGCTCCTCCCGGGTGAAGGGAGCGGCCTGGACGATCTTGCAGTTTTCCACGATCTGCTCGGGCTTGCTGGCCCCGATCAAAGCCGAGGTGACCACCTCGTCCCGAAGGACCCACTGCAGGGCCATTTCCGCCAGGCTTTGGCCCCGGGCGGCGGCGATATCGTTCAGCTGGGACACCGTATGCAATAGCTCCGGGGTGATGGATTCGGGCTTCAGGTACCGGGGGTCGTGCCCGGCCCGGGAATCCGCCGGGATGCCCTTTAGGTATTTGCTGGTGAGCTTTCCGTTTTGCAAGGGCGCAAAGGCGATGCAGCCCACTTTTTCCTGCCGCAGTACATCTGTGAGGCCTCCCTCCACCCAGCGGTTCAGCAGGCTGTAGCTGGGCTGGTGGATCAGCATGGGGGTGCCCAGGGCCTTCAGGGTGGCGATGGCCACCGCCGCCTGGGGGGCCTGATAGTTGGAAATGCCCACGTACAGGGCCTTGCCGCTGCGCACGATGGCGTCCAGGGCCCCCATGGTTTCCTCGATGGGGGTCTCCGGGTCCGGGCGGTGGTGGTAGAAGATATCCACATAGTCCAGGCCCATACGCCTGAGGCTCTGGTCCAGGCTGGCCATCAGGTACTTGCGGCTGCCAAAGTTGCCGTAGGGTCCCGGCCACATGTCGTACCCGGCCTTGGTGGAAATGATCAGCTCGTCCCGGTAGGGCCGCCAATCCCGCTGCATGTGGATGCCGAAATTCCGCTCCGCCTCCCCATAGGGGGGGCCGTAGTTGTTGGCCAGGTCAAAGTGGGTGATGCCGTGGTCAAAGGCGGTGCGCAGCAGCTGTTGCTGCACGCCGAAGGGGGTGATGTCCCCAAAGTTATGCCAAAGCCCCAGGGACAGGATGGGCAGCCGCAGGCCGCTGGCGCCGCAGCGCCGGTAGGTCATCTGTTCATAGCGGGTTTCCTCGGGACGGTACATCAAAAGCAACCTCCTTCTTTGGTTCAGGCTTGGCTGTAAAACGCCTGGATGGCGTCGATCACCTGGTCGCATTCCTCCCGGGCGAGCTGGTGGTACATGGGCAGGCGCAGCAACCGCTCGCTTTCCCGGGTGGTATACCTGTCCTCCCCATGGAAGCGGCCGTAGCGCAGCCCGGCCTCGGCGGAATGGAGCGGAATATAGTGGAACACCGCCAGGATGTCCCTTTCCTTCAGCCAGGCCGCCAAACGGGTGCGTTCCTCAAGGTCCTTGGCCTTCAGGTAGAACATGTGGGCGTTGTGGGTGCCTTCTTGGGAAGGGTGAATCAACTCCACTTTGCCTTCCTGCTCCAACGCCGCCAGGCCCTCCCGGTATTGGTTCCAGCGGGCCATGCGCAAAGCGGTGATGTGCTGATGTCGCTCCAGCTGGGGCAGCAGGTAGGCGGCGTTCAGCTCGCTGGGCAAATAGGAGGAGCCTATATCCACCCAGGTGTACTTGTCCACCTGACCCCGGAAAAAGCGGCTGCGGTTGGTGCCCTTCTCCCGGATGATCTCCGCCCGCTCGATGAGCTCGGGACGGTTGATCAGCACCGCGCCCCCTTCGCCCATGCTGAAGTTTTTGGTCTCATGGAAGCTGATGCAGCCGATATCCGAAAGGGTGCCGGCCTGTTTGCCCTTGTAGGTGGAGGTGAGGGCCTGGGCCGCGTCCTCCACCATCAACAGCCCATGCCGGGCTGCCAACATCCCCAGGGCGTCCATATCGCAGCAGACCCCGGCGTAATGCACCGGCACGATGACCCGGGTGCGGGGGGTAATGGCGGCTTCGACGCAGGCCGGGTCCAGGTTCATGGTTTTGGGATCGATGTCCACAAAGACGATGGTGGCCCTCCGCAGCGCAAAGGGGTTGGCCGTGCTCACAAAGGTAAAGGAGGGCATGATCACCTCGTCCCCGGGCTGAATGTCCAGCAGGAGGGCCGCCAACTCGATGGCCGAGGTGCAGGAGGTGGTCAGCAGTGCCTTGGGCGCTCCCGTCATGCTCTCCAGGAGGGCATGGCAACGCTTGGTAAATTCGCCGTCCCCGGAGATTTTATGGTTTTGGGCCGCCTGGATCACGGAGGATTCACATTCGGGCAAGAAGGGGGGGATGTTAAAGGGAATCATGGGCTGCCTCCCTGGGGTGAATTTTGGAAACGCCTTGATTATAGCATAGATGGGGGCGGATGTCATGCACCGGCAAGGAAGCCCCGGGAAGGTGGCCGGAAAAGATCACCGGGAATCAACAAAATCCGGCAGGAATCCGGGGCTCCGGCGGTGAACTACATCCATACAGAACCATGGGGGCTATCCATAGGGTGATTACATAGGGTCGTCATAGGGTTGTCATAGGGTCCCTGGAGCAGGAAGCCTTATTGATTGATTCTATTGATGAATCGAGAAAGGGTGGCGGGGATGAAGCTTATCGGTGTGCTGGGCAGTTTGAACGTGGATTTGACGGCAACGGTGCCGCGCTTCCAGGGACCTGGGGAAACCATTACCGGAACGGGGTTTTACACCTTTACCGGCGGTAAGGGAGGCAACCAGGCGGTGGCCTTGGCAAAGCTGGGCATGCCCACGCTGATGGTGGGCAAGCTGGGAGCGGACCAAAACGGGGAGCTGTACCGCCAGACCTTGCTGGAGCTGGGCATTGAGCAGCATACCGTCCAGACCGTGGACCATGTGCCCACAGGGGCCGCCATGATCGAGGTGGACGCCTCCGGGGAAAACCGCATTGTGGTGGTGCCCGGGGCCAACCACGCGGTGGACAGGAAGCAGGTGGACCAGAGCATACACGAGCTGCTATCCTGCAACGCGATTTTGATGCAACTGGAAATTCCCCTGGACACGGTGGAGTATGCCGCCCAAAAGCTCCATGCGGAAGGGAAAATGGTGATTTTGAACCCCGCTCCGGCCCAGCCCCTCAGCGACCGTTTGCTGCGGGCCTGTGCCTATGTGGTGCCCAGCGAGGCGGAACTGCGCCTTCTCACCGGCATGGAGATGAGCACGGACAACCAGATCAGGGCCGCGGCCCAAACCCTTTTGGATAGGGGCGCCCGGGCCGTGGTGGTAACGCTGGGAGCCCGGGGCGCCATGCTGGTGACGGCCCATAGCTCTGCCCTGGTGCCTGGCTTTGAGGTTCGCGCCATCGATACCACCGGCGCGGGGGACGCCTTTGCGGCAGGGTTTACCATCGCTCTCACCGAAGGGAAGACCCCGTTGGAGGCCATCCGCTTTGCCAACGCCGCCGCGGCTCTTGCCACCACGGCCATGGGAGCCCAAAGCGCCATGCCCGGCAGGGAGCAGGTGGAGCAGCTCATGAGCCGGTAAGGGACGGTCCGAAGGCTAAAAAGCAAATAGGAGCTATCCCATTACCCAGGATACGCCCCTCAAGCTCAACACGAAACCATAACAGCGTCAAATCACGGGTATTTGGCCGAAAGAAAACCCTGTATCGATCACCATTCACCGGATACGCCGGTGGATGGTGATTGTTGCAATTATTTCCAGATACCTAAACTGGGGCGGGATTTTTTTCGTTCTATGGATGAAGGGGTGGTGGAGTGAACAAGAATTCGGTGCGAAGCGATCCCCGTGATACGCAAATCGAACGCATGATGAAACAATATGGAACACCAGTGCTGAGAATGTGTTGTGCTTACCTCCGCGATCCATCGCTGGCGGAGGACGCTGTGCAAGAGGCGTTTATCAAAGCGTACCGGAAGCTGGACAGGGCTATCGGCTTTGATCAAAAACGCGAAAAGGCATGGCTCATGAAAATTGCGATCAATACTTGCAAGGATTATTTCCGGGGCAGTTGGTTTCGGCATATCGACCGAAATGTGGCCGCAGAGGATTTGGCATCCCAAAACTATGAAATGGACTGGAAAGACAGGCTTCTTTCGGATGCGGTGATTCAGTTGCCCAGAAAGCTGAAAGAGGTTGTACTGCTTTTCTATTATCAGGAGATGTCCTATGAGGAGGTTGCCAAGGCATTATCCATTTCACGTTCGACAGTGTATAACCGGCTGGTGAGCGCAAGGGCAAGAATGAAGGATTTGCTGGAAAGGTGGGATTGGGATGAACCATAAAGACGTGCGGACGGCGCTGAACAGCCGCTTCTCCACCGTGGAGTTTGGAGACAGGAACATCCGGCATGTCCTGGACCGGACAAAAGGGGAGCTTGTGATGAAAACGAGAACTTCCGTGGTTCTGGTGCTTTCTATTCTTGCGATTTTGGGAATCGGGATCGCCGTTGCGGCCGGCGTCAACGTATTGGAGCTGTTTGCCCGGTATGAAAGGAACGAATATCTTGCCAAACTTGATCAGGCCGCACAGTCCTACCAGGACCAGATTGTGGAAATACCCGCGGATGGCCCCTATCCAGCGGCAAAGTTCATGGTGAATCAAGCCTATTACGATGGGATATCCCTGGTGATCGCCTATACGCTGTCAGAGCAATGGATACCCGTGCGTTTCTTGAATCCGGAAGACGCCTTATCTGAAACCAATGCCCTGGTATCCGAAAAATACCTTGACAT
>JARKQO010000113.1 GCA_029974855.1 Eubacteriales bacterium | reverse complement strand
AACGCCCCTGGAAAAGCCCTCCATCCCCCCTCAGCTGCTGGCGCTTTGATACCGCCTGAGCCCAAGCTTCCAGAACCAGAGGGCAAACCAAGTGAAGAATACCGCCGTGGCCACCGCGATCCACACCCCATTCCCATCGATGCTCTGGGTGATGAATTGGGTGGGCACGGTGGACATGATGCCATAGGGCAGCAGGAAGTAGAAAATGAGCTTAAAAATCCACTTGTACAGCACCCCCGGGATTTTGAAGTTGAGCTGCAGCATTTCTTCCTCCAAGCGCATGATGCCGCTGACCGAGATCACAAGAAAGGGGATGGTGCGAATGATCAGCTCCATGTCGTACCACAGCAGGGTCATCAGCAGCACCAGCGCAGCATAGCCCAAGCCCAGGCCGAAGGACACCTGAATGCCCGCCACGGACACCCCGTAGCACACGATCAGCACGCTCATCACCACCAATGGGATGGAGCCCACGTTCACATTTTCAAAGGTCAGGCGTAAGAGCGGGTTCACCGGCTTTGTGAGGTATGGGTCCAAATCCCCCCGCTTGATCTTGCCGGGGAGATCCACAATGCCAAAAAAGTAAATCAGCATGTTGAGGGCGTTGATGATGGAGAAGGTGCCCACAAAGAGGATCATGTGCCCCCGGCTCCAGCCGCCGATGCTGTCCACCTGGGAGTAGATGGTTTCAAAGGTGAGCAGTTGAATGAGGAATAGAACGCCGTCCGACAGAAACGCCCCGAAAAAGCTGACCCTGAAGGCCATCATCCGGGAAAATTTGAACTTGACCAGCAGGAGAATCAAGCGCAGGTTCCGCCTCATATGCCCACCCCCTCATAGCGGGTCCGCAGCCTGTGGTACAGCCCCTGACCCATGCATACAATGGCCGCCACCCATAGGAGCAGCACGGCCAGGCAGAATAGCCCTTCGGCAATGTCCATTTGCCCGGTGAGCAGCATGGCGGGGGTGAACACCACATGGGGAAAGGGCAGGAGCCGGAGAACGCGGGCCACCGGCCCGGGCAGCAAAGACAGGGGCACCATTGTCCCGGTGGCAAAGGCCAAAATGGCTCCCTGTAGGTACAAGAAGAACTCCATCTCCACAAACCGGAATGCCAGGATGCCGATGAGGTAATGGTATCCCGCCATGAACAGCAGCCCCAGGAGGGCCATGGCCACCCCCAGCAACATCCGGGCGGCGTCTGGGGAGAGGGCAATGGGAATGTGGAACAGCCCCGCGCACAGGATGGCGGCCAAGAGGCTGAACCCCAGGTGGAAGGCCGACTTCCCCGCGGTCTGAAAGGCGAAAAAGCCAAAGGGGTTCATGGGCGTGACCATGTGCTTGGAGAATCCCCCGTCCTTGATCAGCCGGGATACCTCAAAGCTGATGTGAGAGGACATGTCCAGCGACATCAGCAAGGAACCCACCAGGTAGTAGGACAGCATGGAAGGGAACGTAAAGCCGCTCACCAGCTCCCGCCCCGCAAAGACCGCGCTCCATAAAATCCACGCAGCCAGGATTTGGCCCAAGGTCGCCACCATGGTCATGGCTACGTCAAAGCGCCAGATGATTTGCGCCCTGAAGCTCCAGCGAAAAACCTCCAGGTACTTTCTCATGGCCGCGCCTCCCCTTGGCTGCGGTAGATTTTTTCCACCACCAGGCCGATGTCCTCTTCCTCCACGGTGATGTCCTGGAGGCGGCAGTCTTGCATCACCTGGGCCAGGATGGGCCCGCTTTGGTCCTTGGGGCACAGGAATACCGCCTTGTGGCCGTTTTGCTCCATGGGTTCGCAGCCCTGAGGCGGGGTAAAGGGGGTTTTCTCCTCAAACTGGACGGTGATTTTTTTGTGGGTCTGGAAGGAGGCGAACAGGTCCTCCGTTTTGCCGTCGTAGGCCTTGTACCCCTGGCTCAGCACCACGCTGCGGGGGCACAGGTCCCGGATGTCCTCCATGTAGTGGGAGGTCAGCAAAATGGTGGTGCCCTGGCTGCGGTTTACCTCCTTGAGGAACTGGCGAATCTGGCGCTGGGCAGGGGCGTCCAGGCCGATGGTGGGCTCGTCCAGAAAGAGCACCTTGGGGTCGTGCAGCAAGGAGGTGACCAGTTCCATCTTCATCCGCTCCCCCAAAGAAAGGGTCCGGACCTGGGCGTTCAGGTAGTCCCTGGAATCGAACAGGTCCGCGAAAAGCTCCAGGTTCCGCCGGTAGACCGGGGTGGGGATTTCGTACATCTCCTTGAACAGCAAAAAGGTGTCCGCGGCGGTCATTTCATAGAGAAGCTGGCTCTTTTGCCCCATCACCACCGCGTACTGCTTTTTGAAGGCGTTTTCCAGCCTGTTGGGATAAAAGCCCAGCACGGAGAGTTCCCCCCGGGTGGGGGCGATGATGCCTGTGAGCATTTTCACCAGCGTGGTCTTTCCCGCGCCGTTGGGGCCGATGAGCCCCACAAACTCCCCGGGCTGGATCAAAAGGTCCAAATCCGCCACGGCGGTCTTGGTTTCATAGGTCCGGTGGAACAGGGCTTTGACGCTGCCCTTAAGCCCGGGTTCTTTTTGGAACCGCCGGTATTCCTTGGTCAGGTTTTGGGTATGAATGATATAGTCCAATGTGGGAACCCCTCTCCAAAAGAATGGCCCGCAAAGCGCCGCACCTGAAGGGTGCGGAGTCCGCCTGCGGGCAAAAGCCTCACGATATCAAAAGGGCGCGGCCATCACTTGTGGCCGCGCCTCATGGGTCGAAAGCGCTGAAGCGGCCTGTCAGGTGGTGCTTTTTCAAAGGGAACACAAATAATGGGGTATTGCCCCTATATTTTATCCCTTTGCAACTGGATTCAGTTGACGCTCACCAACACAGACCGGACCGACATCCACA
Organism: Eubacteriales bacterium; assembly: GCA_029974855.1. The sequence goes on along the minus strand of JARKQO010000113.1, from coordinate 976 downwards.
CACCTCGTCTTTCCATGGAATCTGGAGTCAGTATAACAGGTGGGGGGCATTTGTCAAGGGGTATTTACGATACGCCAGGGTCCTCCTCCAGGGCCTCAAGGCGGAATACCACCGGGCGGATGCCGTCCGTACAGCAAAGGATTTGCATGCCGTGCCGGTTGGTCCAGGGCACGGTGCCGCCTCCCGCGGACAGGGTGCTGACCCCGCGGTAGATGTCGATCCATGCCCAGGGGCAGAATCCCTGGGGCATTGCAGCGCCGCCCTCGTACAGAAATTCCTCCCCTTCCTCCAGCAGGGGGCAGGGGCCAACCTGCCTGCCCTCCGTGAGGTATTCGTCGGCCAGTTGGGGGTAGAACTCTTTTTTCAGCACCACAATCCTCACTTTTTTCATAGCCATACCTCTTTTCGTCGAGGGCCCTCATCAAATCAGCTTCAATTCCTCCCGGACCCTCCGGATGATCTCCTCCATCTCCCGCCAATGGGCCTCCATCTCCCCCAGCAGCTTGAACTGGGTGCGGGCCCGGTCCAGGTTGTGGCTGGGGCGGGCGATGCGGTAATACACGTCCCCGGCCAGGTAATCCGCCAAAAAGCGGATGCCGTTTTCCAGGGTCATCAGCCGGGCCCCCCAGGGGAGGGTTTCCATCTCCTTGGGGGTCAGCCTTCCGCCGCATTGGCCCAGGAAGCCCCGGACGTATACCTCGTACAAATCCAGAGACAGATGCACCTGGCTCAGGTCCCTTTCGTCCTCCGCCGCAGTACAGGCCCCAAAGCGGATGGAATCGCCAAAATCGTTAGCCACCAGGCCGGGCATCACCGTGTCCAGGTCGATGACACACAGGGGCTGGCGGGTATTGGCGTCCAGCATCACGTTGTTCAGCTTGGTATCGTTATGGGCAACCCGAAGGGGCAGTTCTCCTTTGCGCAGCAAGTCCATCAGAAAGGAGGCCTCCCCTTCCCGGGCCAGGGCAAAGGCGAT
>JARKQO010000103.1 GCA_029974855.1 Eubacteriales bacterium | reverse complement strand
CTCTACCACCACATTCTGCAAGCCCTCAAGGCCCACGCCATGATGAAGCGGGACGTGGACTACGTGGTGCAAAACGGCGAGGTCATCATCGTGGACGAGTTCACGGGCCGCCTGATGGTGGGCCGCCGCTACAGCGACGGGCTGCACCAGGCCATCGAGGCCAAGGAGCGGGTGAAGGTGGAGCGGGAAAGCAAGACGTTGGCCACCATCACCTTCCAGAACTACTTCCGCATGTACAAGAAGATCAGCGGCATGACCGGCACCGCCAAAACCGAGGAGGACGAGTTCCAGGGCATCTATAATCTGGACGTGGTGCAGATTCCCACCAACAAGCCCATGATCCGCACGGACCTCAACGACGTGGTGTACAAGGGCCGCAAGGGCAAGTTCGCCGCCGTGGTGGAGGAGATTATGGAGCGGCACAAAACCGGCCAGCCTTTGCTGGTGGGTACCGTGAACGTAGAAACCAGCGAGATGCTCAGCCATCTTATTTCCCTGCGGGGCGTGCCCCACGAGGTGCTCAACGCCAAGAACCACCAGAAGGAAGCGGAGATCGTGGCCCAGGCGGGTCATGTGGGGGCCGTGACCATCGCCACCAACATGGCGGGCCGTGGCACGGACATCCTGTTGGGCGGCAACCCGGACTTTTTGGCCCGGCGGGCCATGCGCCAGCAGGAGTTTGACCCGGAGCTCATCGAGGCCGCCACCGGCCACAGCGAGGACGTGGAGCCCCAGGTGCTGGAGGCCCGGAAGGTCTACACCCAGCTGTACAACCAGTTTAAGAAGGAAACCGACGCGGAGCACGAGCGGGTGATGGCCGTGGGAGGCCTCCACATCATCGGCACCGAGCGCCACGAGAGCCGCCGGATCGACAACCAGCTTCGGGGCCGGGCGGGCCGCCAGGGGGACCCGGGCAGCACCCAGTTCTTCATCTCTTTGGAGGACGACGTGATGCGCCTGTTTGGCAGCGAGCGCATCGCCCCCCTCATCGAGCGGCTGGGCCTCACCGAGGACCAGCCCCTGGAGGCGGGGATGCTCACCAAGCAGATCGAGAGCGCCCAAAAGCGCATCGAGGGCCGCAACTACGACATCCGCAAGTCCGTGCTCCAGTTTGACGACGTGATGAACAAGCAGCGGGAGCTGATCTACGGCCAGCGCAAGGAAATCCTCACCGGCCAGGACGTGCGGGACAACATCCTCACCATGGTGCACAGCCTCATCGATTCCTGCGCCGAGCGCAACTTCACCGGAGAGGACAGCGCCGAGTGGGACCTGGCCGCCGCAGCCGAATACCTGGAGGCCCTGTGCCTGCCCAAGGGCACCATCGCCGGGCATGCCGGGGACATTCAGGGCATGGAGGAGCCGGAGGAGTTCCTGCCCATCCTCTACGCCGACGCGGAAAACTTCTACCAGGAGCGGGAGAAGCTGCTCACCGGCATCGGGGTGGATATGCGGGAGTTTGAGCGGGTGATTCTGCTCAACGCCATCGACCACCACTGGATGGACCACATCGACGACATGGACAACCTGCGGGACGGCATCGGCCTGCGGGCCTACGGCCAGCGGGACCCCGTGCAAGAGTACCGCATGGAAAGCTACGACATGTTCAACGACATGGTGCACTTCATCCGGGAGGAGACGGTGCGCCGCCTGTACCAAAGCCATGTGGAGCGGGTGCCGGAGCGCCGCCAAGCCGTGAGCCTGGAAAAGACCCAGGCGGGCCTCCAGGGCGCCGGGGACAACGGCCAGGCCAAAAAGGGCGGGGCCCCCACCAACAAATCCCAGCCGGGAGCCGCGGGCCGGAACCAGCCCTGCCCCTGTGGCAGCGGCAAGAAGTACAAGCACTGCTGCGGCGCGGCCAAGTAGCCGGGCCCGCGCCCAGGGTTTCCCACAGGGTTTTCCATATGGCTTTCCATGGAAAACCCTATTACGACCCCAAATATGAAACAGAAAAGATGTGAGGAAGATGATTGACCAGGACCGCTTTCGGCAGGATCTCCAGCGGCTTCGCGAAACCATCATAAAGGCAGGGGATGCACTTTAACTTGGACCGCATGAAGGAAGAGCTGTCTGAGTTAAAGGAAGAAATGAACGCCCCGGAGTTCTGGACGAACCTGGAGCGTTCCACCACCGTGAACCGGCGGGTGTCCTCTTTGGAGGGGAAAATCAGCCACGTGGTGAAGCTCCATGGCCGGGCCGACGACGTGGAAGCCATGCTCTCCCTGCTGGCTGAGGAGGAGGACCCCGATATCGCCGCCGAGTGCGAGGCGGAGCTGGCCTCCCTGTCCGGGGACGCCGAGGCCCTGGAGCTGGAGACCTTGATGCGGGGCCAGTACGACACCTGCGACGCGGTGCTGAGCCTCCACGCCGGGGCCGGGGGCACCGAGGCCCAGGACTGGACCGAGATGCTCTACCGGATGTACACCCGCTACTGCGAGCGCCACGGCTACAAGGTCACTCTTTTGGATTTCCTGGAGGGGGACGAGGCCGGGGTAAAAAGCGCCACCTTCCAGGTGGAGGGGGACAACGCCTACGGCTTTCTGCGCAGCGAAAAGGGGGTGCACCGGCTGGTGCGCATCTCCCCCTTTGACAGCAACGCCCGCCGCCACACCTCCTTCAGCTCCCTGGACGTGTCCCCCATCATGGAGGACGACGGGGCCTTTGAGGTGAACATGGAGGAAGTGCGCATCGACACCTACCGGGCCGGGGGTGCCGGGGGCCAGCACGTAAACCGCACCGACAGCGCCGTGCGGATGACCCACATCCCCACGGGCACAGTGGCCCAATGCCAGAACGAGCGCAGCCAGATCCAAAACCGGGAGATGTGCCTGCGCATCTTAAAGAGCCGCCTCTTGGAGCTGCGGGAGCGGGAAAAGGAAGAGCAGATGGCGGACATCAAGGGCGAGATGAAGAAGATTGAGTGGGGCAGCCAAATCCGCAGCTATGTGTTCCAGCCCTACACCATGGTAA
>JARKQO010000026.1 GCA_029974855.1 Eubacteriales bacterium | reverse complement strand
CAAGGGCTCTTTGCTGCTGATCAGCCATGACCGGTACTTTCTGGACCATGTGTGCACCACCATGGGGGAGCTGCTGGGGGGCAGGCTGCTAAAGTTCGCAGGCAACTACAGCGAGTACATGAAAAAGCGCACAGCGGACTTTGAAACCCGCATGAAGGCCTACAACCTCCAGCAAAAGGAAATCCAGCGGGAAAAGGCCATCATCGAGCGTTACCGCCGCTTCAACCGGGAAAAGAGCATCCGGGCCGCGGAAAGCCGCCAAAAGCGCCTGGATAAAATCGAGCGCCTGGAAAAACCCCTGGAGGAGGAGCAGGTGCGCTTCTCCTTTGACGCCCGCCGCCGCAGCGGGGAGGAGGCCCTGGAGGTGAAGGGCCTGGGGAAGCGCTTCGGGGAGAAGCAGGTTTTTGAAAACCTCAGCTTTTCCCTGCGCACCGGGGACCGGGTGGCGCTGATCGGCTCCAATGGCGTGGGCAAGAGCACTCTGTTCAAAATCCTCATGAACCGCATGACCCCGGATGAGGGCAGCGTCAAATACGGCGTGAACGTGGACGTGGGCTATTACGACCAGCACCAGCAGGACCTGTCCCTGGAAAACACCGTGCTGGACGAGGTGTGGAACGCCTTCCCCAGCCTGGAGCAGAGCCGGGTGCGGGGAGCGCTGGGGCTGTTCCTGTTCTCCGGAGACGAGGTGTTTGAAAAAATCTCCACCCTTTCCGGCGGAGAGCGGGGCCGGGTGGCCCTCACCAAGCTGATGCTGAAAAAGGATAACCTGCTGCTGCTGGACGAGCCCACCAACCATTTGGACATGGACAGCCGGGAGGTGCTGGAGGACGCCTTGGCGGATTTCCCAGGCACCATTTTGGCCATCAGCCACGACCGGTACTTCATCAACCGCTTCGCGGACCGGGTGATGGTCATGGAGCCCGGCGGCATGACCGAGTACCTGGGTAATTTTGACGACTATCTGGAGAAGCGGGACCGGCCCCAGCCTCCCGCCCCGGCCCCGGAGGCCACCAAAACCGCCTTGGTGAAGGAGCGCAAGCGGGACCGCCAGCTCAGCGCCCGGCTGCGGGAGCTGCGGGCCCAGGCCCAGCAGGCCGAAACCGCCATTTTGGAAAGCGAGGAGCGGCTGGCCCGGCTGGAGGCCCAGCTGGCGGACCCGGACCTGTACGCCGATCCCGCCCGGGTGCTGGAGCTTTCCGAGGAATACGCCCGGGAAAAGGACAGCCAGGGGGCCCTGTACGACGCCCTCCAGGAGGCGGAGGAGCGGGTGCGGGAAGCGGAGGGGGAAGGCTGACGGCCTCCCTCAGGCCTCCCGGGAACCCGGCCCGGCCCCGGGATGGGCCGCTGCCTGCCCTTTGGGGCTAAGGCCGCCTTGCTCTTTGCATATATATATCCAGTTTTGGGCAACCTTTCCATGATCCAAAGCGTGGTTTCCCCCGTGGGGCGCTTTGCAAAAGGAGGGGTTTTTTTGACGCAAACCAAATGGGAACGGGTTTTGCAGTTTTTGGCGGCGCTTCTTTGCCTGGCCTTGCTCATCGCCTTTACCCAGGCCGAGGCTACGGTGGTGGCCTGGGGCAGCCAGGGGGACAACGTGCGCAAGGTGCAGCAAAAGCTGCTGGAGTACGGGTATTTCAGCGGCTCTGTCACCGGGTATTTCGGCCAGCAGACCTACGACGCGGTGGTGTATTTTCAGCGCAAAAACGGCTTGAGGGTGGACGGGGTGGTGGGCAAAACCACCGCCGACGCCCTGGGGCTCAACCTGGGGACGGCGGTGGCCGCCTCCTCTTACAACAGCAACGAAACCCAGCTGCTGGCCAGGGCGGTGCACGGGGAGGCCCGGGGGGAACCCTATGTGGGCAAGGTGGCGGTGGCTGCCGTGGTGCTGAACCGGGTGAAAAGCCCCCTGTTTCCCAACACCATCGCCGGGGTGATTTACCAGGCCGGAGCCTTTGACGCGGTGAAGGACGGGCAGATAAACCTCCAGCCCGACGCGGACAGCCTGCGGGCCGCCCGGGACGCCCTCAACGGCTGGGATCCCACAGGCGGCTGCATCTACTACTACAACCCCGCCACCGCCACCAACGCCTGGATTTGGAGCCGCACGGTGATGCTGAGCATCGGCAAGCACAACTTCGCCATCTAACCCTTGGGCGCCATCCCAACCATGCCGCCAACCGAAGGAGTGAACCCCTTGAAGTTCTTTGAAAGCAAGCGCCATGTCATCCTCTATTCCTGCCTGTCCGTGGCCCTGCTGGCAGCGGTTTTCCTGGGCATCAGCTTCGGGCTGCGGGCCCAGGCCTCGGCCCAGGCCCTGGAGGATGTGTATACCCAGCGCATCCTGGAAACCCAGGAGCAGCTCCAGGCCATTGCCCTGAAGCTGGAGAAGGTGCCCGTGTCCACGGACAACCAGGTCCTCTGCGAGCTGCTCACAGGCATCTCCAAGCAGGCGGACGGGGTGGTCACCAACCTCTCCGCTTTGCCTTTGAGCCACGTGGCTATGTCCGACACCGTCAAGTTCTGCAACCAGCTTTCGGAATTTACGTTGGGCCTGGCTTTGTCCCTGGCGGGAGGCGCGGAGCTGACCCAGGAGCAATACAAGCAGCTGGCGGATCTGCAGAGCCAGTGCACCTTGCTGCTGGGCCAGTTCGTCCTCTCCCGGGAGGCCATGCTGGAAAGCAGCCTGAAGCTGGCCGCCTCCGACAAGGTGTATTTTCAGGAGGCCCAGGCCGAGGAGCGCCCCCTGGAGCAGGTGGCCGACAAGGACAATGGCATGGAGTACCCCACCATGATCTACGACGGGGCCTTTTCCGACGCCCGGCATTACGGCACCCCCAAGGCCCTGGGCACCGAGTCCATCAACCAGGCCCAGGCCCAGGAGCTGGCCATTCAGTTTCTGGGGGCGGAACGGGTGAAGGAGGCCGTCTCCAGCGCGGAAACCCAGGGCAACCTGGCGGCCTATGGCGTGGCCCTGACCCTTACGGACGGCACCCAGCTCACCGCCGAGGTCACCAAGACCGGGGGCAAGCTGCTGTGGATCGTGCCGGAGCACGCCAGCTTTGCCCAGAAGCTATCCCTGGAGGAATGCACCCAGGCAGGCCTGAAATTCCTGCGGGAGCACGGCTACGGCACCATGGAGGCCAACCACCACCAGGTATACGACGGCCTGGCGGTGATCAACTTCGTGGCGGTCCAGGACGGGGTGCTGCTGTATCCGGATTTGGTGAAGCTCCAGCTGCGCATGGATACCGGGGAGGTGGTAGGGCTGGAGGCCAACAACTACCTGATGAACCACACCCTGCGGGAGGGTTTGACCCCCGGCTTGACCGCGGACCAGGCCCTGGCCCATTTAAGCAAGAACCTGACCCTGGAGGCCTCCCGCCTCTGCCTGATCCCCTTCCGGGACAGCGAGCGCCTCTGCTATGAGGCAAAGGGCACCTTTGCGGACAACCGCTACCTGATCTATCTGGACGCGGCCACCGGGGAGGAGGTGCAGGTGATGATGGTGCTGAACACCCCGGACGGGGAGTTCAGCGCGTAAGGGACAAGGAACCGGAAAAAAGGGACGGCTTCCGGAAACGCAACCGGAAGCCGTCTTTTTTGTCCCTGAACCGCCGCTTCGCTTTGGGCGCGGTCCTTTTTCGCCTCACATTCCCGCCAGGCGTTCCCCCAGCTTTTTGCATGCCTCCAAGGCTCCGTCGTCCGGGGTTTCGTTGCAAATCACCCCTTCGTCTCCGCAGAGGCTGGCCCCCGCTTCCCTCACCCGCTCCTCCCAACTGCGCATCCACTGGCCGTCTCCCCAGCCGTAGGAGCCGAACAGGGCCACCTTCTTGCCGGAGAGGCTGGGCAGGATTTCCGCAAAGAAGGGCTCCATTTCGCTGTCCTCCAGCTCCTCATCTCCCATGCTGGGGCAGCCGAGGGCAATGCGCTCATAGGCAGCCACCGCTTGGGCCGTGGTGGTGCCCACCTCGGTCAGCATTGCTTCCGCCCCCGCCGCCTTGACCCCCTGGGCCACAGCCTCCGCCATTTGCTGGGTATTTCCCGTTCCGGACCAGTACACCACCGCCACCTTTTCCATTACGCAATCCCTCCGTATCGTATGTTTTGAATTTCCTCACCGCCCAGCACCCGCTGGCAGAAAAAGCAGCGGGCGTGCTCATAGACGGAAAAAAGCTTCTTTGCCTCCGCAGGGTTTCCGTAGACCTTCCAACAGCCGCACAGGCAATGGTTTTTGCCCCGATGCCGGATAAAGCCCAGTACATCCTCCGGGGGATATCCCAAAAACACCCCGATTTCATGGGGAAAGCCCTCCGCTTGTCCGATCCGCGCCGCCAGCCTGCCCAGCCGTCCTTCTAACCCCTGATCCGGGGCGTAACCGCAGCGTTCCAAAATCCGGCGGTTTTCCGGCAGGGCCAGGCGCTTTTCCAGCAGATCCCGGCGGTATACCAGCAGCAGAACCCGCTTTTCGCAACAGGCCAGCTTGCGGAAATAGACCTGCCTGCCCAGGAAAATCCGTCCGCTGCGGGCGATGCCCTCCCGCATGGCGGCCCATTCCTCCCGCCGGATGGACACCAAATTCGCGGGCTTGAGCCCTGCCAAGGTGGGGGCGCAATGAAAGGCCAGCTTATGGTCAAAGGCGCTCATGCTCCCACGCTCCAGCCCAGGCTCTCCTGCTGGAGGCTGAACAGCCTGCGGTACAGGCCCTCCCGTCGCATCAGCTCCCCATGGCTGCCCGCCTCCACCACCCGGCCCTTGTCCAGCACGATGATCTGATCCGCCCCGGTGATGGTGCGCAAGCGGTGGGCGATGACGATGACCGTTTTGTTCTCAATCAGCGTGGCAATGGCCTGCTGGATCAAAGCCTCGTTTTCCGGGTCCAGGGACGCGGTGGCCTCGTCCAGCAGCACGATGGGCGCGTCCTTGAGCAACGCCCGAGCGATGGACAGGCGCTGGCGCTCGCCGCCGGACAGGGTGGCCCCGTTTTCTCCCAGCAGCGTATCGTATCCATGGGGCAGCTTTTGCGCAAACTCGTCGCAGCAGGCGGCTTTGGCGGCGGCCATCACCTTGTCCGGGGAGGCGGTCACATCGCCGATGCGGATGTTGTTGTAAATGGTGTCGTGAAAGAGCACCACATCCTGGAACACAAAGCTCATATAGCTCATCAGGTGCTCCGGGTCCAGGGCTTTCACGTCCTCCCCGCCCACGGTGACGCGGCCCCGGTTCACATCCCAGAAGCGGGCGATGAGGCGGGCCACGGTGCTTTTGCCGCTGCCGGAGGGCCCCACCAGCGCGGTAATGCCGCCGGAGGGGATGGCGGCGTTCATGCCCTCAAGGGCCTGCTCTCCCTGTTCGTTATAATGGAAATCCACATCCTCAAACCGGATGTCAAAATGGGAAAGCTCCTTGTCCCCGTCCCCTTCCATGGGCACAAAAGCCATAAGGCCGCGCATGCGCCGGATGGCAAGCTGGAAGTAAAACAGCTCTGGCAGCAGCGTCAACTCCACCAAAATGGGCCCGTAGATCCGCACCACAATCAGCATGAACATCAGCATGGAAAGGAAGTCCAGCTGCCCGCCGGTGAGCAGCGTGGCCCCCAACAGCACCGTCAGCCCGATGCCCGCCTGGAGCACCACCTGGGCCCCGGTGATGAAAACCCCGGTGCCGAACTCCATGGAGATAGCCAGGCGCTTCATGGTCCGCAGCGCCTTTTCCAGGGCGGAGAACTTTTCCCCGTCCAGGTTACAGGCCCGGATCACCTTGAGGCCCTCGATATATTCCTGCACCTGGCCCGAGGCGGCCAGCTTGGCCTCCACGTGCCTGCGGTGCAGCTTGCCGTAGACCTTGCGGCTGAACACAACAATGAAAAACGCCAGGGGCACGGTGATAAACATGCTCAGGGCCATGCGCCAGTCCAGCAGGGCCATCAGGGCGCAGATCACGGTGATGGAGATGGCGTTGGCAAACAGCTGGGGCACCACATGGCTCAGCACATGCTCGCTGGTGGCCACGTCGTCCATGAGGTTGGTGGTCAACTCCGACAGGTCCTTGGAGTTGAACAGGCTCATGGGCAGCTTGCGGATGTGCTCCGCCAGGGTGATGCGGGTGCTTTCGCTCTGAAGGTAGGAGGTGACATAGGTTTTTTTGTAGTCGTTCTTGTTGCACAGGAACACGATCACCGCCGCCGCTATCCCCGCCCCAAAGAGGAGCCACATCCTGCCCCAGGAAACCGTCCCGCCGGACAGGGGCTTGACGAGCTCCAGGATGACCTGGAGCATCACGCCAAAGGGCAGCATCATGGAAAAGTTGGTCAGCGTACAGGCGGCAATGGCCCCCTTCAAATCCCTGTATCCCTTGTCTGTCAGCATGAGGGCGGCTTGCAGTTTAGGCATGGATGGCCACCTCCTTTGCTTTGGTCATGCTCCAGCTGGTGGTTTGGGTATAGGTGCGCCACATGATACTGTACTTTCCGCCCTGCTCCAGCAACTCCTCGTGGGTGCCCTGCTCCACCACCTTGCCGCCGTCCACCACGATGATGTTGTTGGCGCCCCGTACCGTGGAAAGCCGGTGGGCGATCATCACCACGGTCTTGTTTTTCATCAGCCGCCCAAAGGCCTTTTGGATCAGGTGCTCGTTTTCAGGGTCGGCAAAGGCCGTGGCCTCGTCCAGCACCACAATGGGCGCGTCCTTCACGATGGCCCGGGCAATGGCCAGGCGCTGCTTTTCGCCCCCGGATAGGTGCACCCCCCGGGTGCCGATCACCGTTTCATAGCCCTTTGGCAGCTTCATGATGAACTCGTGGCACTGGGCCGCCTTGGCCGCCGCCATCACCTGCTCCGGGGTGGCGGCCTGGTTGCCCATGCGGATGTTGTCCATCACGCTCTGCTTGAACAAAAACACATCCTGAAACACAAAGCTGACCTGATCCATCAGGTAATGGGTGTCCATCTCCCGGATATCCACCCCGCCGATGCGGATCGCTCCCCCGGTTACGTCGAAAAAGCGGGGAATCAAGTGGGCGATGGTGCTCTTGCCGCCGCCGGAGGGACCCACAATGGCCGTAACCTCCCCCTGCCTCGCCAGGAAGGAAACGCCGGAAAGGGCCTCGGTTTCCCTGTCCCGGTCATAGGAGAAGGCGACGTCCTGAAACGCCACATCATGGGAGGCCACGGTTTGAGGCCGGGCGGGCTGGGCCAGCTCCGGCTCCGCCAACACCTCATCCATGGCCTCCACCCCGCCAATGATGCGCATGGCGTTGCCGTTCACATACATGATCTTCATCAGAATGCTGGCAGCGGACTGGACAAAGATCAGATAGAAAATCACGGTACCGGCGAAGGCGGCATAGTCCGTGGCTGTGGCCCCCACCCAAATGGCCACCGGCAGGACGAACAGGTAGATGTTGTTCACCAGCGTGGTAAAGCCTGAGAAGGAGTTTTCCCAGCTGAGGGTATAGGGGATCACCATGGAGGTATAGGTTTTGATGGTGTCGTGCAAACGGCGGAAGGAATACACCGTCTGCTTGAAGGCCTTCACCACCGAAATACCCCGGATATACTCCACGGAGGCGTTGTTCATCTCCTCGATGGCTTTTTGGTACTTGGCCATCATGGCCTTGGAGCCCTCGTTGCCGTAAAGGGAAAACTGAATGAAGAAGGCCAGAAGCAGCCCCGCCATCACCGCCAGCCCAAAGCGCCAGTCCACAACCATCAAAATGGCGATCATCACCACCGGGGCCACAAAGGCCGCGGCCAAATCAGGAAGCTGGTGGGCAATGAAGCCCTCCACCTTTTCGATGTTCTCATCTGTGATTTTCCGCAGCTTGCCGCTGCCCGCCATCACATGGAACCCCAAAGGCAGCCTGGCCAGATGGGTGGCAAAGTTCACCTTCAATTCGTACAGCGTGCCAAAGGCCGCCATGTGGGAGCAGCTCAGCGCCCCGAAGTACAGCAGGATATGGGCCGCCACCCCTCCAAAGGCCCCCCAGCCATACCGGATCAGCGCGGCGGCGTCAAGCCCCGCCATATCCGGCAAGGCCCCCAAAATCTCCCGCACAATAAAATAAATGGCGAGATACGGTACAAAGCTGACGATGGCCGCCAGCGCCGATAAAACCAAAGACCCGATCATCAGCGGCTTTTTGGTGGCCGCCAACTCCAACAGCCGTGCCGTGCCGGTTTTCCTCTTTTTCGCGGATTGCATCCTCAAGGCTCCTTTCCCATGGTACCCGCTTTCACAAAGTGCTGTTTCCCCATGGCTCACCCGGCCCACTCCCCAAAGCCTCCTTCCATTATGGAATTGTAGATTCACGAGTTAGCAATTGCTAACTATTGCCCCGAAGAAACCGCCTTTCGGCGGAATAGTTAGCATGCTCTAACTCCAATATTGTATGCCAAGGGAACAGGGGTTGTCAAGGATGAGAAGGGAATATTTTCTGATTCCGCTTTGGCGGGGCGGAGAAACCCTTTGCTCCTTGGGGGAGCGCTACGCCCCACCCCGCCCTGTGGCTGGGGCTTTTACCCCATCCTCTCCTCCATCCACCCTATCGCATCCGCCCAGACCCGCTCCTTCCCCTTCTCGTTGAGCATCTCGTGGCGGCTTCCCTCGTAGAGCTTCACGGTCACGTCCCGGACCCCGGCCCTGCGGATTTCCTCCGCCACCTTCTTCACGCCCTTGCCATAGTTTCCCACCGGGTCATCAGCCCCGGAGAACAGCAGCACGGGGATATCCTTCTCCATGGCGGTCAGCTTGCGGGGATACAGCCGGGTGAGGCCCTCAAACATGTCCCGGTAGGCCCGGGCGGTGAAGGGGAAGCCGCAGAAGGGGTCGGCGATGTAGGCGTCCACCACGGCATTGTCGCTGGAGAGCCAGTCGAAGGTGGTGCGGGCCTGGCCGTAGGTTTTGTTGTATCCGGCGGAACTCATGGAGGCCAGAATCCCGCTGGGCTTTTGCCCGCCCCCCAAAGCGCACTGTATCCTGGCAATCAGCAGGCCCACCACCAGCACGGGCGGATCAAAATGCCCCGTGCCGGAAAGGATCAGCCCTGCCAGGCCCTTTTCGTGCCTCAGGGCATAGCCCCGGGCCACAAAGCTGCCCATGCTGTGCCCCAGCAGGAAATAGGGAATGCCCGGATAGGCGGCCTGGGTAGCCTGGCGCAGGGCGTGGGCGTCCGCGATCAGGGCTTCCCAGCCCCCTTTTTTGGCAAAATAGCCCAGCCGGCCCGCCTTTTCCCCGTGCCCCAGGTGGTTGTGACCCACCACGGCGAAGCCCGCCGCGCCCAGGGCCTTGGCGGTGGCGTCATACCGGTCGATATGCTCCGCCATGCCGTGTACCACCTGCACCACAGCCCTGGGCTCCCCCTGGGGCAGCCACAGCCGCTTTTCCAGCACCGCCCCCGTAACGGATAAAAAGGTCTCCCTGACGGCCTCTCCCATGAAGCTTCCTCCTTTGTATTCCTTTCTGACACAGCCTCTTTGCCGCCCCATTATACCATGCCCTGCCGCCGTGGGAAAGCCGCATTTTCCCCGTTCAATGGCAAAAAGGGCCGCGGCAAAGCGAAAAAAGCCGCAACCCCTTTTGCACCCGGAACAAGCCTCCGTTTCTCCGGGGCTCATCCCCCCACATGCTTCCTCATATGGGACAGGGCGTTCTTCTCCAGCCTGCTGACCTGGGCCTGGGAAATGCCGATCTCCCCCGCCACCTCCATCTGGGTGCGGCCCTCGAAGAACCGCAGCTTCAGGATGTGCTTCTCCCGGTCATTGAGGCGGCTCATGGCCTCCTTCACGCCGATCTCGTCCAGCCAGCCGTCGTCCAGCTTCTTGTTGTCCGTCACCTGGTCCATGATGTACAGCGCGTCCCCCCCATCGTTATACACCGGCTCAAAGAGGCTCACCGGGTCCTGGATGGCCTCCAGGGCGAACACCACGTCCTCCCGGGGCAGGCCCAGCTCCTGGGCCAGCTCGCTGACGTTGGGCTCACGGCCCAGCCGCTCCGCCATCCGGTCCCGGGCCTTCAGGGCCTTGTAGGCGATGTCCCGCAGGCTCCGGCTTACCCGGATGGCGTTGTTGTCCCGCAGGTAACGGCGAATCTCCCCGATGATCATGGGCACGGCATAGGTGGAGAAGCGCACGTTCTGGGATACGTCAAAGTTATCCAGGGCCTTGATCAGCCCGATGCAGCCCACCTGAAACAAGTCGTCCACGTTTTCCCCCCGGTTGCCAAAGCGCTGGATCACGCTGAGAACCAACCGCAGATTCCCCCGGATGAACTCCTCCCGGGACCGCATATCGCCCCCGTGTACCAGGGGAAACAGCTCCCGCATCCGCTCGTTGGTGAGCACCGGCAAGGTGGAGGTGTCCACCCCGCAAATTTCCACCTTATTGGTCGCCATATCATCCCTCCGCTTTTGCAAAGCTTGTACAATAGGGAGTATGGCGCGGCCAAGGCGGGAATATTCCATTCGTGGGATCATGGCAAAAGTAGTGAAATCACGACAAAGGGACGCCCCTTGCCGGCGTCCCTTTTTGTCGAAAACCGCCGCCCCGGCGGCGATGGGTCCTATCAGCCCTCCGGCCCTTTCCCGTTCAGCCTGTCCACCAGGGGGCAAAGCTCCCAAAGGCTGGCCAGGCGGTAGGTTACAAGTTCCTCCAGGCTGTCCTCATAGGGCAGCAGATCCGGAATCATCACCGCGGGGATGCCCGCGGCCTTCAGGCCCATGAGCCCGTTGTGGCTGTCCTCCACCCCCAGGCAGCGCTCCGGGGCCACCCCGATCCCCTCCGCCGCCTTCAAAAAAATCTCCGGGGCGGGCTTGCCCCTGGTGACGTCCGTACCGCATACCACCGCGTCAAAGGCCCCCCGCATCTCGGGGATATGCTCCAGGTATACCTCCACCGCCTGGCGGTTGGTGCTGGTGGCCAACGCCAGGGGGAGACCCCGCTGCCGCAGCCCCGCCAGGCATTCCCCCAAACCGGGCTTCTTGGGCAGCCTGTCCTGCCGGGCTAAAGCCGTACTTTCCTCCCAGTACAGGCGGCTGATGTCCTCATGGGGATAGTCCTGCCCTAAAAAGCCCCGGAAGATCTCCCGGGTTCGCTGTCCCCGGGCTCCCAGGCTCTGGTGGTACATCTCGGGGGTCACCGTATAACCGAATTGGGCCGCCAGGCGAATTGTCAACTGTGCCCCGTAGGCCTCCGTATCCAGCAGCACACCGTCCATGTCAAAGATGATTCCGTCAACCATTGGCTTCTCCTTCCCTATTCACACCATCAGGGCTCTTCAAAGACCCGGATGAAGTTCTTTTGCGCCTTGCGCACGCGGTAGCCGCAGGCCTCATAAAAGAGATGGGCTCCCTGGCGCTCCATGCCCGATACCAACCGTACTCCGGCGCAGCCGCTTTCCCGGGCCCAGGCCTCCACCGCTGCCACCAGCGCCCGGCCCACCCCCTGCCGCTGGGCCTCCCCGTCCACCGCCAGGGCCAGGATGTTTTTCAGGGACTCCACATAGGTACAGTCATAGTTGGCGGCGTGGACATAGCCCACAGGGCGGCCCTCCAGCTCCGCGATCCACAGGCGGTTTTCCGGCTGTCGCAAAATGGCCTCCAGGCGCTTTTGGGTCTCCTCCAGGGGGTAGTCATAGCCCAGGGCGGCCAGGTTCAGGCGGCAAATGGCCGCCGCGTCCTCAGGCAACCCCAGGCGGATTACAAGGCTCATAACCTCTCCTTTCCGCTTTCCAGCCCGGCCAAAAGGCC
>JARKQO010000589.1 GCA_029974855.1 Eubacteriales bacterium | reverse complement strand
TCTTCTCCAGGGGCACCTCCGCCACCCGGATCTCCACCTCCTCCCCGGTGACGTCCTTGATCTGGGCGTAGAGGGTGTCGTCGTAGTACAGATCGGTGCTGGTTTCCTTGGCGGTGCGGGTCATCTGCCCGGCAAAGGGCATGGGCTCCGCGGGGCCGGTCTTATAGCTGGTAAGGGTGTTCTCGGTGACGGGGGCCAAAGCCAGGCCCTTGAAGCCCGTGGCGGCTCTCTTTTTGGACATATCGGTTTCCTCCTCTTTCTCGCCCGCCCCACGGCTGCGCCGCGTCGCGGGTACGCAATTCGCTGCCTCCGGCAGCTCGGTTGCTAGTCGGGGCTAAAGCCCCTCCCTCATAAATCCATGCCGCAGGCGGCATGGTCACTGGGTCCTTTGATACCGGAAGGCCAGCTGCCGGACCCCCGGCCCCGGCTCCTCCCACTGAAAGGTCTGCTCGTATCCCAAAGCTTCCAAACGGGCTTCCATCTCCCCGGCGATCCGCTCAAAGTCCCCGTCCTTCACGGCGAACAGGCGCACGTAGAATTCGGTCCGGGTCAAATACGGCTGATCGTCCCGGCGGTCCGCCGTGTTTTTCCCCGCCAGGTCCACGGTGACGCAGGGGATGGGGTCCGTGGCCTGGGGCCAGGCTGCGGACGCGTTTTTCACCCCGGGGATGGCCCCCAAGGCGGCCAAAATCTCCCGGCGCTGGGCGGTTACGGTCATGACAATCCCTCCCGGACGGCTGCGGCCACGGCCCCCAGCAGGGCCTCTTTGTGGGCCTGGTAGGCGGGGTGCAAAAAGGGCTGGGCAGGGCGGCCCCGGCTTCCCAGCTCGATGGCTGCGGCGTGGTCCGCCCCGGCCACGACCCTGGCGGATGCCTCCTCCCCCTCCAAAACCACGGGCTCCGCCCGGATGCTGGCTTTGAGGGTACCGGAATCCACCGGGGCCAGGCTGCGGGCCTCCCGGGCCATGGCCTCCAAAGCCGGGCCCATGCCCTGGGCCGCTTTGGGCAGCAGGCCGGCTGCCAAGCCCTCCAGGGCCTCCTCCAGCGCCGCCGCCCCGAATACCTTGATGTCAATCCTCATGGCGCTTCACCCTTTCCCAGGGGGGGATGTACTGGATGTGGGCCACGGCGTGCCGGGGCCAGGGGGCCACGTACACCACCCGCCAGTCCGGCCAGTCCTGGGGCCCCACCTCCAGGCACACCCCCATCCCCACCTCCACCGGCGTGCCTCCCGGGGCCAGCAGCAGCCGGGTCTCCCCCAGGCGGCTGCCGTACATCTGGGCCGCCTGGGCCCCGGAAAGCGGCTGCACCGTGGCCTGGACGCTCTCATAGCCGTTCTGGAAGCCCTCCCCCTGCCCAAAGGGCAAGGGCCGCTTCAGCGCCACCGGGCGCAGGTACTTCCGGGCCAGGCTCATGGGCATCCCACCTTTGCCAGCCGGTATAAATCCAGCAGCTGCCGCAAATGCTCCGGCAGCCCCTCGCAGCTGTCGCTGACGGCCCCCTCGCTGTGGCTGCGGACCCCCTCCAGGCCCAGCCGGTAGTAGCTGCCGGCGGCCAGCTCCACCACCGCCGCCGTCAGCACCGCCGGGGCCCTGTCCCGCCCGGTATAGGCCGCCACGTACCGCTCCGCGTCCCCCAGCAGGTCGTGGAGCAAGGGCTCCTGGCCGCTGTCCTCCACATTCAGGCGGCGCTTCAGCCTCTCCAGCAGGTTCATCGTTTTCCCCTCCTTCGGCGCTGCGGCCTTAGGCCTTGTGGTGCAGGTAGATCCCCGCCGCCTTGTTGCCGTACACCCCCACCACCCCCACCTGGCGGTAGCCGAACTTCCAGGCGTCCGCGTCCTGGTTCAGCTCCGGGCTGACCACCTTGGGGGTGATGTGCTTGGGGAACTGGATCACGGCGGCCCTGTGGATCACCATGAAGTTGATGTCCTTGCCGCCTGTGGCCTTGGCGTAGCCCCCGGCCTTTTCCTCCCCGGCCCCGGACAGCTGCCGCAGCGCCGTGTAGAACCGGGACTGGGGCACCAAGGCCACCTGGGTGAACCTGGACAGCACCTCCCGGCTCTTGTTGGCGTCCATGTCCTGGACCAAGGCGAACAGGCTGGGGGTGATGAACAGGAACCGGTCCTCCATGGGCACCTCGTCCTCGTCCATCTGGTTGGTGGCCGCCCGCAAAGCGCCGATCACCGCCGGGCCGTCCGCCAAAGCCGCTCCGGCGGCCTTGCTGATGCCCTCCTCCCCGGCGTAGGCCGCGAACCGGAACGCGTCCAGCTCCGGGGCCACCTTGGTCCGCAGGAATTCCCCGGCCAGCATCCCGAAGGCCAAGGCCGCGCTCTCCGCGTCGTCCATGCTGTCCACGCTGAACATCCGGCCCCGGTCAAAGTTCACCGGAATGGTCTGGTGGGTCAGGGTCACCTCCCCGGACACATACCCGCTGTTGCGGCTGTAGTCCCCCAGGCCTTCCATCTCCAGCATGGGGATCACCAGTTCCCCGGCGTTGGCCCCCTCCCGGGCCAGCTCCGGGTTGCCGTCCAGCACCGCCGTCTTGCTGGCCTCCTTGGACACCTCGTCCAAAATCGGCACGTAGGATTGAAACAGCGCGATGTTGTTTGCCATTTGTTGCTCCTTTCTTGTTGTAGGGACGAGGCCAGGGGCTCTGCCCCTGGACCCCGCCAGGGGATGCTGCCCCCTGGACCTCTGCCAGGGCCTGAGGGTTCAGCTTTATCGTCGCGGCGGGCGCTGCC
>JARKQO010000575.1 GCA_029974855.1 Eubacteriales bacterium | reverse complement strand
GGGTCATCGCGCCCGCTTCAGGCAGGGGGAAATCGGCAAAGGCCGCCGTCCGCCCGTTGGGGACATGGAACAGGCGGCCAAGGGCATCGGTCAGCAGGTAGCTGGTCTGCTCATCCGGGAACAGGGCGTCCAGCGCCTTGGCCTGGATTTGAAAGAGCACAACGCTATTGTTCTTGGGCAGGGGATGCAGGTAGGTGTATACCAGCTCGCCCCCATAGGCGACCTGGTTCTTGAGCCAGCCCGGCGTTCGCAGCTGGGCGAAAAACGCCTCGCAGGTATCGCTGTCCAGCTCCTCATAGCGCATGATGGAGGAAAAAAGAAAGCGCCCGGTGGTGGTGCCCATGCTCTGGTAGTATTGATCCGAGCCCAGGGGGTGGAACAGCACCTCGTGCAGGCTGGAATTGATGTGCATCAGGTAGCGCAGCTCCTGCAGGATTTCGATATAGGCGGTGGGCTTGTTCTCAATGGCGTACAGGGTGAAGCGGTTGTCCAGGGAAATCATGGCGGCAAAGTTCTGCAGGGGCTTGAGCTGAGCCTCCAGGGCCGTTTGAACCTGGGTCAGCTGCAGCGTCTTTTCCCGCAGGAGGGACTGCCCGTGGCTTTGGAGGAAGTACCGCTGCACGACCACGCCCAGAAGGATCAGGGGGATGCACAGCACCAGCAGGTAGGAGATCAAATACCGCTTGAACAATCGACGGTCCTTCATCCTCGGCTCTGCCTCCTTCGGGACGACCTTGCAGGCATTATAGCATAGGCTTGGCGCGGCTTTCAATGAGCGCCCGCGGGGATTGGGCTCGGTTTCAAAAACGGGTGACGGCCCTTTCAAATCCGGAACACCCCTGAACGCGGCTCTTGCCGCGTTCAAATCCGGGATACGCGCTTTGAAAAACGGCGCATTGACGCGCGGGCCGGGCAAGGCTACACTGTCGGCATTGACGCGCGCTTTGGGCGCATGGGGAGGAATCGACCTTGGACCAGCTCCATCCCGCCCGGTATACGGTCAGGCGGCGCAGGATCCGGAAAAACTTCGTGCTCTACCTGTTCTTGCTGCCCTCCTTCGTCTATCTGCTGGTGTTTCACTATTGGCCGCTGTACGGGCTTCAAATCGCCTTTCGCAATTTCTCGGCAGCCAAGGGCATTTGGGGCAGTCCCTGGGTGGGCATGAAGCACTTTGGGACCTTCTTCTCCTCCTACCGCTTTGGGCTGCTGATGACCAACACGCTGACCCTGAGCCTGTATCAGCTGGTCGTGGGCTTCCCCATCCCGATCCTGCTGGCCCTGGTGCTCAACTACAGCACCCTGCGCCGCCTTAGCAAGCTGACCCAGACGGCCAGCTATGCCCCCCACTTCATCTCCATGGTGGTCATGGTGGGCATGCTCATCCTCTTTCTGTCCCCACGCAACGGCGTGGTCAACAAGCTCCTGGGCTTTGTGGGCGCGGGGCCGGTGTTCTTCATGGGAGAGGCGGGCCTGTTCAAGCACCTGTACGTCTGGTCGGGCATCTGGCAGAACACGGGCTGGA
>JARKQO010000563.1 GCA_029974855.1 Eubacteriales bacterium | reverse complement strand
GAGATAAAGGGGTATGATAAAACCGGGAGGCCCTCGAAATAGAAGAGCCTCCCGGTTTTTTACATCCCTTTTTACTCCTCTGGTCCCGACTCCATTATCTTCTGGTTCAACTCCCTTACCTTTTCCACTGGCAGCTTCACCACCTTGCGGTCATAGGTCATCAGTCCGTTTACCTCGGTTTCCACATCACTGAGCTGGGTGTACACGGCGGCGGCCAAACCCCGGGGGATAGCGGGCAGAATTTGCGTCTCATACAGCCTTTGGTACGCCTCCCACAGGGCCTGGGAGGTGGCAAGGCGCTTATACCCATAGTTTACGCTGCTGGCGCAATGGCCGGGCAGGTGGAGGTTATACCCCCCGAACTCGCTGAGCACCACCGCCCGGCCCCGTTTATCGGGCCGATACCGGTAGGGAACGAAGTACACATGCCAGCTTTTCAGCTCCCCGATCCCCTGGTCGTGCCAGCCGCTGGCATGGTCGATAGGCCGGCTGGGGTCCAGGGCCCGGAGCTCACGGCACACCGCCTTCGCGTCAAATTGCCCCCATCCCTCGTTAAAGGGCACCCACAGCACCACGGAGGGAACGTTGCCCAACTGGACCACCATTTCCCGGAGCTCTGCCATGTACTCCCTCCGGCCCTGGGCCGCTTCCCGGGCAAAGGCCCGGTAGTGGCTGTCCTTCCGGTGCCAACCGCTGATCAGCGGCAAAGAGATCACCGGCAGCTTGTAGCGCCCGCCGCCGCTGGGCATGTCCTGCCACACCAGCATCCCCAGCCGGTCGCAATGGTAATACCACCGGGCGCATTCCACCTTGATGTGCTTGCGCAGCAAATTGAAGCCCATGTCCTTGGCGGTTTGGATGTCGAAGATCAAGGCCTCGTCGCTGGGGGCCGTGTACAGGCCGTCGCTCCAGTAGCCCTGGTCCAGCAAGCCGTTGTGGAAATAGGGCTTGCCGTTGAGAAACAGCCGCTTCGCGCCCTTGCCGTCCGCCCGGATCTCGGTATCCCGCAGGCCGAAATAGCTTTCCACCCGGTCCTGGCCGAAGGTAACGCTGAGATCGTATAGGTAGGGGTCCTCCGGGCTCCACAGGCGCGGCTGGGAGATGGAAAGGGTCGCGGCCTCGTTAGCGGGGAGTTCATGCTCCTCTCCCGCGACCACGGCCCGGCAGGGGCCCGGGGCGTTGGTGTGCACCGTCAGGGTCAGGGTTCCCTCCTGGGCGTGAGGGACCATGCTTAGCCCGCTTCTATACTGCACCGGCACCGCCTCCAGCCACACGGTCTGCCAGATGCCGCTCTGGGGCCCGTACCAGATGCTCCCGGGGTGGCTGCTCTGCTTGCCCCGGCTGTGCCAGCTGGCGTCGGTGTCGTCCCGCACCCGCACCAAGAGGGTGAACGCCAAAGGGCCAGTTCCATCGCCAGCCCCATTCCCGGATACCACCGCCTGGGTGATATCCGCCGAAAAGGCCGTGTACCCGCCCATATGGCGGCATACCTCCCGGCCATTCACCCACACCAAAGCCTCCTGGTCCACGGCCCCAAAGTGCAGCAGCAGCCTGCCCCCCGGGGGAACAAAGCCCCCGGGCAGCTCCACGGTGCGCCGGTACCACAGGGCCTCGCCGGCCACCAAAGCGTAGCTCACCCCGGATAGCTCGCTCTCCGGGGGAAAGGGTACCAGAATTCTCCCGTCAAAGGCCGCCGGTTCCTCGTCCTCCAAAGTGACGGCGTACTCCCAGGGACCGTTCAGGTTCATATAGCTGTCCCGCCGCAGTTGGGGCCGGGGATATTCCGGCAGCACCCGGCAGGGGTCAAGGGCTTCGCCCCAGGGGGTTTTCATTGGGCTTGCCTCCTTTTCATCAGCGCCACAGGGATCAAAATCAGCAGCAGTACCGCCCCGGAAGCCAGAAAGATGGCCGGGGTGGGCACGGTTTTGGTCACCCCCAGGTCCACATAGGTTTCCCCATGGCCGGAGATCACCGCCGCGCCGATAAAGGGACCGATCAGCATGGGCAGCATCACCGCGAAGATCATCCGGATCCCCTGGAAATGCCCGGCCTTTTCCGGCGGGGTCCGGTCCCGGATTTCCGCCGACAGGGCGGCGGTGACCACCATGAAGCCGCTCATCAGCACCGCCCCCGCCACAATCACCGGCGCAACGCCCCGGGCGAAGAACATGCCCACGAGCCCCAGCCCCATCACCCCGGCGGCGGGCAGCACCATCCGCAGCCTGCCCAGGCGGTCTATAGGCTTGCCCATCAGTACGCTCACCACCGAGGCGATGATCAGCACCACCCCCAGCACCAAAGCGTAGCTGTCCAAACGAAGGTAGTGCTGCATGTAGATCAAAAAGTAGGGGAAGAACACCTGCACCGCCACGGAAAAGACCCCAAAGGCGCACAGGGCCAGGTACAGTCCCCCGTGGGCCTTCATCACCGAGGGCTTAAAGCCGTACAGCAGTTGAGCTCCGAAAGGCTCCCGGGCCGAGGTGAAGGGTGCCTCCTGTAGCAAAAACAGCGACACCAGCCCCGCTAAAAACACAGCTCCCCCGAAGATCAAAAAGAACAGCCGCCACTGGCCGCTACGGGTCATGCCGTCAAAGCCCCCAAAGAGGATCAGCATGGCAAGCAGCGGCAGCACCGCCATCACGCTTTCCACCCGGCCCCGGCGCTGGCTTTCCACCGCGTCGGTGATGTAGGCGTTCAGGGCCGCGTCGTTGGCTGTGGAGCCAAAGAAGGTCATCAGGCAGTCCATGAGGATCACCAAAATGGCGGCGGTGCGTACCCCGTCCGCGGCGGGAAACAGCCGGGCCACGCTCTGGGGCGACAGGAAGCCAAAGGCCGCGGTGCTCAGGCCCCACAGCAGGTAGCCCATGCTGATGAACCATTTGCGCTTGCCCACCCGGTCGCTGAGGGCTCCCATCAGCAGCGTGGTCACGGTGGCCACCACGGCGCTGGCCGCCACCATGGCGGCGATGTAGCCGGGCTGGGTAGTGATGGTGTTGTACAGGAATACGTTGAAGTACATGTTCTCGATGGTCCAGGCGAACTGGCCCATCAGGCCCAGGAGCAGCAAGGTAGCCCAGAGGCGGGCGGAGGACGGCTTCATTGGCAAAACTTCCTTACTTGTGGGAGAATTCCCTTTTGCTGCCATCATAGCACAAAGGGCCTTGCGCCTCAACGGCCAGTTTGACAAAA
>JARKQO010000474.1 GCA_029974855.1 Eubacteriales bacterium | reverse complement strand
GAAGGGTTGGCGGGCCAGTATACCACCTTGGCGGTGAACATCTCCTCCGAGCTTTTGAGCGAGGTGATACAGGTCCAGACATAGGGGAAAATGATGAACGTGCAAATCAGCAGCAGCGGAAGGAAGAACAGGAAAACCCATTTGATCCAATGCTTCGCGTCTTTCTTGCCAATGGTATTCATCGTCTTGCGATCCCCCCTCCGGATTTGGCCATCATGCGCAGGTAAATCACCATAATGACCACCATAAACAGCGTCCCGTAAATGGCCAGGGCCGAGCCATAGCCGAAATTCATGGACTTCTGGGCCGTCATATAGGCATATACGGATAGGGTCAGCGAGGAGTACCCCGGGCCGCCCTGGGTCATCAGGTAGATGATATCCACGTTATTGGCCACCCAAATGATGCGCAGCAGCGTGGTGATGAAAACGGTGGGCAGCAGGTAGGGCAAGGTGATATGCCAAAACCGCTGCCAGCCGTTGGCCCCTTCCACGTCGGCGGCTTCATACTGCTCCAGGGGGATGGCCTGCATGGCCGCCAGCATCATGATGCAAAAGAAGGGCGTGCCCTGCCATATCATGGTCACAATTTCCGCGTTCAGCACGGTGCTGGGGTTGGCCAGCCAGGCGATATTCCCGCGGATGACGCCCAGCCGGTTCAGCAGGTCGTTGAGCACGCCGAAGTTGCCATTGTAGATCCAGGACCACATCACCGAGATGATGACACCGGAGGTGACCCAGGGGATCATCACCATGGAACGGACGATGCCCCTGCCCTGAAACTTCCGGTTCAGCAACAGGGCCAGGAGAAGGCCCAGCAGGAACTGAAAAAGCACCGTCACGAAAATCCAGCGGAGGCTGTTGCCCAAGGAGGCGCGGAAGGCCGCGTCCCCCCAGATGTCAAGATAGTTTTGCAACCCCACGTAATGGATGTTTTTATAATTCCACATCACATAGTACTGGAAGCTCATCTTGACGGCGTTGAGGATGGGATACAGCATCACGACGCAAATGAGCAGGATGGCCGGCGCCAGCATAATGAGCGGGGCATAATCCCGCTTTTTCCTTGGAAGTTTCCGGCTGGAGGATTGCTGCATGGTATCGTCCCCTTGTGAAGGGGGAAGGATTCATCCCGCGTTTCAAGATGAATCCTCCCCGAAGTACTCGGTTTACAGCCGTCATTGAATTGTGTTATTGCTGCAGCGTGTCCGCCAGAATCTGGATCATCTCCGCGCTGGTGATTTCGCCAATCAAGGCGCGCTGCATGGTCTGGGGCCAGACCTGGCCGGTAAAGGTCGCCATGGGGTTGATGACCGGAACGGCCACGGCCGCGTCCACGCTGTCAATAGAGGGCTTCTGGAACATATTGGTCTGATAGTATTCCTCCGCCATCACGCTCTTCAGCCACGGCACCTGGCCCACTTCCTTGCAGAAGGTGCTTTGGAAGGCAGGGGAGCACAGCCACTCCAGCACCGTCATCACGGCCTCGGGGTTCTTGGTGTTGGCGTTTACGGCCACGTTGGAGGGATCCATCGGCACAAACTGAACGCCGTTGTTGGAGGGAATGGGGATCACCACCAGGTTGTCCGCGCCAACGGCTTCCAGCAGGTCCGGGGAGGAGCCCACATGGTGGCAAACCATGGCGGCGATGCCGCTTTTGAAGTTCTGCATGATTTCCTTCATGCCGTCGGTGGGGGCTGTGGGCGGAGCGTACCCGTTGCGGAACAGGTCCAGATACCTCTGGTTGGCTTCGATGACCTCGGGGGTGTTGAAGGCCACATTGCCCTCCGCGTCGATATAGCTCACGCCTTCCGCCGCGTTGAACGTCAGGCCTGCCCACATGTTATGGCCGCCGGCGGCGCCCCGCATGGCGAAGCCGTAGGTATCGATCACACCGTCGCCGTCGGTGTCGCGGGTCAGCTTTTCACACGCGTCATAGAACTCGTCCATGGTGGTGGGATAGTCTACGCCCGCCGCCTCAAACAGGTCCTTGCGGCAGTACAGGTACAGCACCACGTTGGAGTAGGGCATGGTGTACAGGTGCTCCTGGTTGGCATAGGCCATGGTCATCACGCTGTCCGGGATTTCACCGTTTTTCACAGCGTCGAATTCCTTCACATAGTCGTCCAGCTGCAACACGGCGTCGATGCCCAGCAGCTCCGGCAGCCAGGAGGGGTTCATCTTATAGATGTCCGGGCCGTCGCCGGCCACGAGAGCCGTCAGCAGCTTGTCGTGGAAGCTGTCCTGGCCCACATGCTCGAAAATCAGGTTTACGTTGCCTTTGCCCTCATAGGCTGCCCACATGGGCTCAAAGATTTGCTTGATCTGCCCGTCCATATCCTCGTAGTACCACCATACTACATCGACGGTTTCCTCTTCCGCGCCGGCCAGCACGGGGACCAGCATGGAAATACCCAGCAAAAGGACCAAGAACAGCGCCATCGTCTTTTTCATCCCGGTTTTTCCTCCTTCTCAATGTGGCAATTTTATCCAATACAGCCCTTGGCCTGTAGCCCGCGGCTAATATTGTCCTTTGTTATTCCCGGGTGGCGTCCCCGGCGGCGTAGCCCATGAAGCGCCGGAAGCCGTCCGGCCTTTGGATGCCCGGCGCTTTCCCGCAGGAACCGGACAGGCCGATCCAATGGATGGCCAGCTTCCGCACGGCTGCCTCCATGGCTTGCAGCATTTCGATATAGTCCATGTCCGGGTCCTGGGCCAGGGCCTTTGCCACCGCATTGCGACCCGCCAGCTGCAATTCCGTGGCAACGTTGATTTTGTTGACGCCCGCTTCCACGGCCTTCAGCACGTTTTCATCCCCAGACCCGGAGGAGCCGTGCAAGGCGATGGGCATATGGTTTGTGGCTTCCTTCACCCTGCGGATCACATCAAAATTGATGGTGGGCACAAAGCCCTGGGGGTATTTGCCGTGGGCGGTGCCCGCCGCGATGGCCAGGCAATCCACGCCGGTGTTTTTCACATAGTGCGCGGCATCCCCGGGCTTAGTATACATGGCTTCGTCCCGGCCGTCCATTTTGGAGGCCTGGCCCACATGGCCCAGCTCCCCCTCCACGGATACGCCCATGCTGTGGCAAAGCTCCACCACCTGCCGGGTGCGGCGGATGTTTTCTTCCATTTCGTAGGTAGACGCGTCGATCATCACGGAGGAGAAACCGATGCGATAAGCATAGGCCGCCTTCTCAAAGGAGCTCCCATGGTCCAGGCAGGTGGCCACGGGCACGTTGGCCTCCTCCGCCATTGTGCGGATCAGCGGGATCATCAGCTCGCCGTTGGCGTGCCTGGCCATTTGCATGCCCCCCAGGATGATGATGAGAGGGGCCTGCTGGCCATGAGCGGCGGCAATGACGCCCCGGGCCATTTCCATGTTGACCGCGTTGGCCGCAATCACCGCGTATCCTTTTTGCGCCGCGTCGTCCAATATCGCTTTCATTCCCACATACATGACGATATATGCCCCATTTCCTCGCTGTTTGCTTGCACCCATTATAGCAACATCCCGGGCCGCGCAACGCTGTTTTTTTTGGCACAATCCTCCATGGGCCCGGGTTGCTCCGGGCTCTCCGCCGGCCTGAACGCCTTGCTTTTTGGTGCGTTGTATGGTATTCATAAGGCGAACCGCCCCCGTGGCCCTGGCTGCCGGCCCTCCCGGCCGCCACGCCCTGGGGGAGGGGGCAAAACAGGACGGAACAAAGGATGGTGGCGGCATGCTGAAGCAAAGGCAGAAGGAGGTCCTGTTCTTCCTGCGCGGCATGGAAGGCTATACCTCGGCGGAGGTCGTTGCCGGGGCCATGGGCTGCTCGGTGAAAACCATCCGCAACGATTTGCAAACCATCCGCGATTTTTTGGAGGAACGGTACCACACCACCATTGTGGCAAAGCCAAACTGCGGGGTACGGCTTGCGGCCGGCCAGGACGCCTGGGAGAAAATACAGGCGGATTTCGATATGCCCGGCAACGCCCAAAAACGTCCTCACGACGGCAATCAGGAAGAATGGCGGGACGTTGCCGCATTGTTATTGCGCAAAACCGACGTGACCCTGCGGGACCTGGAGCAAATGCTCTATTGCAGCCGGAGCGTGGCGGAAAAACGGCTGGCCGAGGCCCAGGCATGGCTTGAGGAGCAAGGGTTGTCCGTGCTCCGCAAAAGGGGAATGGGTATCTTTTTGGAGGGTGCCGAATTTTCCCGCACCATCGCCCTGTGGCGCGTGTGGGCCATGGGCCTGATGGCTTTGCCCGGCGGGTGGAACAGCCCCGGGGGGCAAGGTTTTTCCGGGGGCGTTTTGCAAAAGGCGGTTTCCTCCTTCTTTTCGGGCTTCTCCCCCGGCGGCGTGGAGGATGTGATCGTTGCCGTTGAAAAAGAGCATGGCCTCCGGTTCAATTTTGAATCCTACGCCCGCCTCCTGTTCCTGACCAGCTTCATCCTGTTCCAGCACAGGCAAAAGCGCCCGGTGGAGATCCTCTTGCAACCCGTCCCCGTGCCCTATTCCGCTGCAGAGGAACGGATCGCGGCGGAGTTTTTGTCCCGGCTGGAAAAGGGTTATCAGCTGCGGTTCTCCCAGGCAGAGCGGGATTTTCTCGCTTTTGTGCTGGGGGTTTGCGAGCAGGAGGCCCAGGAAGGCCTTGCAACCCCCGGCCTCACAGGGGGGGAGGACCGCCTGGCGCGGCTGGCCGCCTCCATGGTGAGTTCCGTGGGAAGGGCCATGAGCATGGACCTTGCCGCCGACGCCTTTTTATATGAGAGCGTGTTGGTGACCCTGTGCTCCATCATCCGCTGGAACAGCCAGGGCCTCCATATGGTGGTGCCCGGCCTTTCCGTTTTGCGGGAGCAGTACACCGATGTTTTTTTGGCTGTGCAGTTTGCCGCCCCGCTGCTGGAAGAGGCCTTTCATGTAAAGCCCTCCCCCCAGGAAATCAGCCTGCTGGCGCTGCACTTTGCCGGGGCGCTGCACCGGGGCGGGGCCGAGGTGCACATCGCGGTGATGTGCAATTACGGCATCGGGTTTTCCCAGCTGCTCAAAAGCAGGATCGAGCGGGAGCTGGTGGGCAGCCGGGTGGTGGCCCAGGGCAGCATGCGCGATTTGGACCAATTCCGGCGGAAGGATTTCGATTTGCTGGTCTCCACGGTTCCCCTGGCCGGGCAGGCGGGGGACATTCCCACCGTTTGCGTGGACCCCTTTCTGATGTCCTTTGATATCAACCTGATCAAGGCAAAGGTGGAGGAAATCCGCAAAAGCCGCTG
>JARKQO010000466.1 GCA_029974855.1 Eubacteriales bacterium | reverse complement strand
CCAGGCGATTATTGGCACACGCGGTTTGGCGGCAATCCGGGAGCCTGCTGGAAAAGGAGACTGCCCATGAACGGATACGACAGAATCATGACGACCCTTGGGGGCGGCCAGGCGGACCGGACCCCCATGATGCTCCACAGCTTCATGACCGCCGCCTGGGAGGCGGGCTATACCATGGAGCAGTACCGCAGCGACCCGGTGAAAATCGCGGACGCCCATGTGCGCTTTGCGGAAAAGTACGGCATGGACGGCATTTTGGTGGACATCGACACCTGCATGGAGGCCTCTGCCATCGGCGTTCCCGTGGATTACCCAATGCACGAGCCCGCCCGGGCCATCCGCAGCCTGTCCAGCGACATCGGGGCGCTGCAGCGGGCCATGGACCCGGAGAAGCTGGCGGCCTCCTCCCGGGTGCAGATCAACCTGGAGGCGGTGCGGCGGATCAAGGAGAAGGTGGGCGGCGAGCTTGCGGTGCGGGGCAACTGCGACCAGGCCGGGTTCAGCCTGGCCATGCTGGCCTACGGCATGAACGACTTCATGGCAGATTTGACGGACGAGGATCTGGAGGAGGACATCCTGGGGCTGATTGACAAAGCCACCCAGGTGCACCTGGCCTTCCACAGGCTCATGCGCCAGGCCGGGGCGGACGTGACCAGCTTCGGGGACAGCTCCTGCGGCCCCGACCTCATCAGCCGGGACATGTACCTGCGCTTTTCCCAGTCCTTCCACCGGCGCATCGCCGAGGACTGCAAAAAGGCGGGGGTGCCGGTGATCTGCCACATCTGCGGCAACCTGGATTTGATTTTGGAGGACGTGGCCCAGGCGGGCTTCCCGGCCATCGAGGCGGATTACAAGACGGATATCCCCCGGGCGGCGGAACTGCTGAAGGCCAAGGGCGTTACCATGTTCGGCCCCATCGATCCCTCGGGCCTGTTCTACTTCGGCACGCCCCAGGCCCTGGAGGCGGAAACCCGGCGGGTGCTGGCGTGCTTTGGGGGCCGGGGGCTGGTGATTGGCGCGGGTTGCGCGCTGCCCACGGGCACCCCGGAGGCCAACATCCGGGCCTTCGCGGATACGGTGCGGCGCTACCCCCTGGGATAAGGCCGGAACCCGCGCCCCGGGAAAACCCCCGGGGCGCTTTTGGGCGGAGGATGTTGCATGGCGGGAAAATGGCCCTCACATCACAGCATTCGCGGGCGTTTGATCTACTACAACGCCTTGCTTTTCGCGCTGATTTTGGCCATGGCCGCGCTGCTGGCGCTGATGGGGGAGGGCTTTTTGCGCCTTCCCCAGGAGCTCACGGGCCGCCACGAGCTGCTCAACTCCTTCTACGAGGCCGTCCAGGAGATGGACGGCCATGCCAGAAGCTACCTGTACAACCGCTCCCCTGAGGAGCGGGCCGCCTTTGAGCAGGGGTGGAGCGACAGCCACGCTTTGCTGGGGGAGCTGTCCCGGCAGTTTGACGCCCGGGAGGATTCCTGGCTGCAATGGCGCATCTCTCTCCTGGACAACATGATCCTCACCTACCGGGAAACCCTGGACAGGCTGGAAACCCTTTCCATAGGCACGGTCCCCTACAGCCGCGCCTACGATTTTCTGTTTTCCACAGCCCAGAACATCGACCGCACCCGCAACGAATACAGCCGCCTGCTGACCCAGAGGATGGCCCAGAGCGTGCGGCGGATCAAGGACGTCTGGCGGGGGCTGCTGACGGTGGTGCTGGTGGCCCTGGCGGCGGTTTTGGGGCTATGCCTGGTCTACTCCGCCGCCACGGTGCGCGGCATCACCTTGCCCTTGCAAAAGCTGATGCGCAATATCCAGAAGATCAAGCGGGGCCAGTACGATCTGAAGGCCGTGAACACCTACGGCTACCAGGAGCTGGACGTGCTTTGCAACGCCTTTACGGACATGGCGGGCAGCCTGCGGGGCTACATCCAAAGCCTGGAGGAGAACGCCCGGCTGGAAACCCGCCTGCTGGAGAAGGACAACGAGAATCTGCGCATCAGCGAGCTGCTGGCCAAGACGGAGCTGCACTCCCTCCAAGCCCAGATGAACCCCCACTTCCTGTTCAACACCCTGAGCATGCTGTCCAAGCTGGCCTACATCGAGGGGGCCTCCCAGTCCAGCGAGATGATGAACACCGTGGCGGATCTGATGCGCTACAGCCTGGACAAGTCCTCCAAGGCCTCGGATTTAGAGGGGGAGATGGAGTGCCTGCGCAACTACATCGCCATCCAAAACAGGCGCTTTGGAGAGCGGATCACCTTCCGCATCGCCGTGGACCCCAACGTGAACAACGTGATCATGCCGGGGATGGTGCTGCAGCCCTTGGTGGAAAACGCCATTATGCACGGGGTCAGCTCCATGCCCCGGGACGCCCTCATCGAGGTGAAAATCTACTGCGACCCCCGGGACATCTACCTGGAAGTCATTGACAACGGGGCGGGGATTGCCCCGGAGCAGCTGCGGCGCATCTTCGCCGGGGAGGAGCCCTCCCCCGCCCGCCGCCATGCCAGCATCGGCCTGCAAAACGTGCTGCGGCGGCTGAACCTGTTCTTTGGGGAGCGCTACCGGGTGCTGGTGCTCAGCGAGCCGGACTGCGGCACGGACGTGATCATCACCCTTCCCCGGGCCGCCCGGGAGGAGGAAGCCCATGATTAGGCTGCTGCTGGTGGAGGACGAGCCCATTGAGCGCCAGGGGATCCGGCTGATGCTGGAGAACAGCTGCCCCAACCTGGCCCCCATCTGCGAGGCTGCCAACGGCATCCAGGCCCTGGAGCTGTGCCGGAGCTACCGCCCGCACCTGGTGATGGTGGACATCCACATGCCCGGGCTGACGGGCCTGGAAACCATCCGGGCCCTCCAGGAGATCGACCCGGCCATCCGCTTCATCATCCTCACCTCCCACGACAGGTTTGAATACGCCCACGAGGCCATCACCTTGGGGGTGGAGGACTACATCCTGAAGCCCGCCCGCATCGCCCGGCTCAAGGAAGCCGTAGACAAGGTGACCCACAAGCTGGAGCATACCGCAGCCGAAAAAAACCAGCAAACCGCTTTGCTGGAGCGGATGAACCGCATCCGGCCCATTTTGGAGCGGGATTGCGTATACGAGCTGATTTCCGGGGAGGAAAACCCCAGGCCCTGCGATTTCGGGTTTCTGGATTTTGAGGTATGCGGCGGCTTCTGCTTTGTGCTGGAGGTCCGGGGGCAGCCCCCGGACCTTCCCCAGTGCATCCGGCAGGCCTTTCAGGCCTTGGGCCCCTATTGCATCGGGGAGGAGGCCAACGGGCAATTGGTGTTTTTTGTGCTGTATAGCCAGCGGGGTGTGGAGGCCCGGCCCGGCACCTTGGTGCGCTATGTGCTGGACTCCTTGGGCCTTTCCTCCCAAAGCCCGGCCCTGGAGGTGGGCATCAG
>JARKQO010000465.1 GCA_029974855.1 Eubacteriales bacterium | reverse complement strand
ACCTGCTGCTGCAGGCCTCCCGCAGCCAAAGCCGGGACGGCCGGATCGTCCACGAGGTGGCGGCGGACGGCGCGGTGTACCACTACGGCAACACCCAGGAAACGGCCCACTACTTCATCGCCCTGTGGATGTACTACCAGTGGACGGGGGATGAAACCCTGCTGGCGGAGGCCTTGCCCTATCTGGATCAGAGCGTGGAATGGCTGCTGGCTCAGGACGAGGATGGGGATTTGTTCCCCGGGGGCTACGGCATCATCGAGATTGCCGGGCTGAATTTGGAGCTCATCGACTCGGCGGTGTACACCGCCAAGGCCTTTGAGATTTACGCCGCCATGCGCCGGGTGCTGGGCATCCAGGACGAGCGCAACGCCCGCTTTGAGGCCCTGGCCAAGCGGATGATCGATAAAATCAACGTGGATTTTTGGGATGAGGAAGCGGGGCTGTACCGGGACGCCTTTGCCTGCGGCCGGGATGTGCGCACCAAGCTGGACTCCATTTTGAGCAGCGTGCCCCCGGCCCGCCGGCGGCAGGCCAAGGAGCAGCTGGAGCGGATGCTGGCGGAAAAGCCCGCCGATACGGAAACAGGCTGGCTGCTGAACCGCAACTGGGTCATCAACACCCCCCTGGAGATGGAGATTGCCCCCCGGGAAAAGGCCCAGGCCGCTTTGGCCAACATGCATACCGACGACTTCATCGGCCCCTATGGGATGTATCTGTCCGCCTGGAGCCAAAAGGAAATGATGACGGTGAACACCGGGGTGATGGCGGCGGCCCAGGTGCGCTACGGCTACGCGGACCGGGCCTTGGAGCTGTTGCGGCGGATGGTAGGCACCTTTGGCATGGCCACCCCGGGCTGCATTGCGGAGATGTCGCCGGATTACGGGTGCTTTGTACAGGGCTGGACGGCCTACGCCATGTTTGTGCCGGTGGTGACGGGATTCTTCGGGGTGCGTCCCCGGGCGGAAAAGGGCGAGATTGTGATCCGCCCCTGTATGCCTACCGCCTGGCCCCGGGCCCAGGTGTCGCGCCTGCCGGTGCTGGGGGGCGAAATTTCCCTGGCGTATCGTCGGGAGGAGGGCCACCAGGTACTGGAGATTGACAACCAAACGGAGTATCCCGTCCGGGTGGAGGCCTGGGACGGAGGCCTTTTGGGCCGGGGCAGCCACCGGGTGGAGTGGGGGACACGGCAGCCCTAAGGGGGCGCAGCCGGTCCGGGCCTTTGGAGCAACCAAGCCGGCAATCCCGGCGGGCTGCGGGTTTGCGGCGCCTATTTTTCTGAGCGACACAGGCGGGGCAAGGCCCCAGGAGGGAAACTTCATGACGCATTTGGAACGGATCCACAGGGCGATGCAGGGGAAACAGCCGGACCGGGTGCCGGTGATGTGCCAGCTCAGCCAGGGCTATATGGCCCTCAACGGCGGGGAAAAGCCCTTTGACATGTACTTCAACGCCGAAGGCGCGGCCCGGGCCTTCTTCCACACCCGGCAGGACCTGCGCTTTGACGGCATTTTGCTCAACGTGGTCTTTGAGGATGACTGGCGGGAGCTTTATGACCGGACAATCATACAACAGGAGGGAGATGGGGAGCGCTATACCCTGCCGGACGGGCG
>JARKQO010000464.1 GCA_029974855.1 Eubacteriales bacterium | reverse complement strand
ATTTGTGGAAGAGGTGAAGGCCTTCACCAATGGCCTGGTCAGCCACTATGTGTTGGACGAAGGCAAGCTGGTGGTGGCCCATGCGGGCATCAAGGAGCAATACCAGGGCCAAAGCTCCCCCCGGGTGCGGGATTTCTGCCTCTACGGGGACACCACCGGCCAAATGGACGAATACGGCCTGCCGGTGCGCCTGCCCTGGGCCGAGGAATACCGGGGCAAGGCGCTGGTGGTGTACGGCCATACCCCGCTCAGGGAGGTGCAGCGGTTTTACAACGCCATTTGCATCGACACCGGCTGCGTATTCGGCGGCAAGCTGACCGGGTACCGCTACCCGGAGGGGGAGATCGTACAGGTGGAGGCCCTGCGGATGTACTGCCAGCCCGCCAGGCCCCTGGCGGTGGAAGCGGCGGCCCCTGGGCCGGAAGATTCCCTTTGAGATCAGGATCTATGAAATCAAAAGATTCCGCATTTGCGGGAAGGGAGACGCACACATGGACTTTTTACCGAAACCCCGCCGGGTGGCCTATCCCCAGGGTCAGTTTTCCCTGGATCACCGCACCTCCATCACCTTCGTGAACACCCGGCCCTCCGCGCTGCTGTACGCCAGGATGCTCCAGGAGACCATCCTGGAGGAAACGGGCCTGGAGGTGTCCATCGGGAGGGGGCAGCCCCGGGCCGGCGAGATCGTGCTGCGGGAGGATGGGGGCTTATCCTTGGAGCAATATGCCCTGTCCGTCACGGCCCAGGGCGTGGAGATACGGGGCGGCGGCGACCAGGCCCTGTGCCACGGGGTGCAGACCCTGCGGCAATGGGTGCAGCGCCATGGGGCCCGGCTGCCCGCCCTTCAGGTGGAGGATGAGCCGGAGTATCCAAACCGGGGTTATTACCTGGACGTGTCCCGGGGCCGGGTGCCCACCTTGGCCATTCTCAAGGAATACGCCGATTTGCTGTGCCGCTATAAAATCAACCAGTGGCAGCTGTACGTGGAGCATACCTACCTGTTTCGGGATTTCTCCGAGGCCTGGCGGGACGATACCCCCCTCACCGCCCAGGAGATACTGGAGCTGGACGCCTATTGCCGGGCCCGGTGCATCGAGCTGGTGCCCTCCCTGTCCACCTTCGGCCATATGTATAAGATTCTCAGCACCGAAACCTATGGCGGCCTGCGGGAGCTGGAGGATGCCAAAAAGGTCCCCTTTTCCTTTGCCAACATCATGGATCACCACACCCTGAACGTGTCCAGCGAAAAAGCGCTGCCCTTCATCCTTGCCATGATCAGCGAATACATGGAGCTGTTCACCTCCCGGAAGTTCAACATCTGCGCCGACGAAACCTTTGACCTGGGCAAGGGGCGCAGCCGGGCCCTGGCCCTGGAGCAGGGGGAGCAGGCCCTGTACATGAACCATGTGAAGGCCCTGTGTGAGTGGCTGGTTGCGCGGGGCCGCACCCCCATGTTCTGGGGGGATATCGTGTGGCGGTACTCGGAGGCCTACAGCCTGCTGCCCAAGGAAACGATCTGCCTGAACTGGGGCTATTCGCCGGACCAGAAGGAGGATGAGGTGAGGATTCTGGCCCAGGCCGGAGCCACCCAATACGTGTGCCCCGGGGTGTGCGCCTGGAACCGCTGGATTCCGCTGCTGAAGGATTCCTTTGACAACATCCGGGCCATGGGCGGCTACGGGCGCAAGTACGGAGCCATCGGCCTGCTGAACACGGACTGGGGGGATTTTGGGCATGTGTGCCATCCCTGGTTCTCCGTGCCCGGGATTGTCTACGGAGCCGCCTTTGCCTGGTGTGCGGATCAGCCGGATTTTGAAGAGATGAACCGGGCCGTTTCCCGCCTGGCCTATGGGGATGCTTCGGAGCGCTTCATGGAGGGCTTTGCGGCGCTGTCCTGCCAGCAGGTGTTTAATTGGGAGCGTGCGGTGCGCTGGATGGAGGCGAAGGACCCGGAGCGGCGCAAGGAGGTCTTCGCCCGGGTGGATACGGCCCGGATTCCGGAAGCCAACGGGGCGGTGGCTCAGGCCCTGGAGCGGCTGGCGGAGGCTACCCGGAGCATGCCCCCCGCCAAGCGGGAGATTCTCCACGCCCTGTCTGTGGCGGCCCAGGGGGTCTGCCTGTGGAATGAGATCGCCCTGTGGCTGGGGCAGCGGTTGTATGGGCAGGCTGTGGCAGCCAAGGATGGTCGGGCCTTGGCCGCGGAGCTGGAAGCCTGGTACCTCGCCTATGCAAAGCTGTGGCGGGCCGTGTCCAAGGAGGGCGGCCTGGGAAGAATCCTGGCGATGATCATGGCTTACGCGGACCTGCTGCGGGAAGGCAGGGAAGGGGCTGATTTTGGTGAAGGTGCTGGTCAGCGCGTGCCTGTTGGGGCGCAACTGCAAGTATAACGGCGGAAACAACCGGAACCAAAGGATCCTTGATTTTTTGGAAGGAAAAGAGGTCCTGGAGATATGCCCGGAGGTTCTGGGCGGGTTGCCAACCCCCCGCAAGCCGGCGGAGCTGGTATCGGGAACCGCCACCACTGTGGATGGGGTCAGCGTTCATCAGGCATTTGAGAGAGGGGTGGCCCTGGCCCTGGACCAGATCGCAAAGGAAGACATCCAACTCGCCATTTTGCAATCCAGAAGCCCCAGCTGCGGCGTACATCAAATTTACGACGGCAGCTTCTCAGGCAAGCTGATTGAAGGGGAAGGCCTGTTTGCCCGGGCCTTGAGGGAAAAGGGCTATCAGGTGCTGGACTCCGGGGATTTTTGAGCAGGCTCATAGGACCGCATAGATCATCCGGTTTATGGGAAAACCCCCGCGAAAGGCGGGGGCTTTCTATATCCCGGTCCAGGGGAAAGGGCTGATCAGGATTTTTTCCGGCGCAGCAGCACTACCAGCAACCCGCTGAGGAGAAGCAGCGCAACGGCCCAGAGGATGGGGTCCCCGGTTTGGGGCACGCCGCTTTCCTGGGGGGTAAGAGCAAACGGGATGCCGATATCCAGCGGCCCGGGCAGATCGTCAAGGGCCACGGAGATCCTTACGGGGTTTCCGGTGCTGTCCCGGCTGAGCACCTTCACCTGGCCGGCCACGGGAATGTTTTGTACCAGGCCCGCCACTTCCAAGGGAAGGGTGAGGGTGAAGCGCCCCTCGGCGTTGGGCTTGATCCAGTATGCGCGGACGCTCTCCCGCAGGCTCCTGGAAACGCCCATGGGCACCATGAGCTGAAGGGAATCCATATTGACGATGTAGTCCGGATTGGCCTCGCCGTAGGCCGACAGGTTCGGATAGCGCCCGTCGGAAACCGGGTTCTTTTCCTGAATCCCCACGTGGCCCCCAAGGTGCCTGTCGGTGGTGTTTTGCACGGCCAGAGAGGGGCGGAAGCCCGCCAGAACCTGTGTCAGGTAAGGCATATCGGCGTAGTCCGGGGCCAGGCGCAGGATCACGGTTTCCCCATCCATGGTCAGCTCCGCGTCCCGGAAGCAGGGAATGGCCTTCAGCGCGCTGATATCCTCCAAGGATACGGTCACCGACTTCCATCCGCCCTCTTCCGGCGCGCCATATTCCAAATAGCGCACGGTAAAGGTGGCGTCGTTGAGCCAATAGGTTTCAGGCCCCCAACTCACCAAAATCCTGTCATCCTGATAGGGGTCTATATCACGCTTTGGCGGCGTGGGGCCCAGCCCCACAAAGCCTCCGGCGTTGGTGGCGCCCGTGGCCGCGTTCAGGGTGGTGTTGTGGATCTCCAGGCGGCTGATGAGTTTATTCAGGAAGTCCGCCCCGGTCACATCCCCCGTTGCCGGGTCCACCAGGCCGCTTTGATCCCCCTGGGGATGGTAATAGGGCACGGGGGTCTCCCGCAGGGAGTAGGCCACCGGGCTGGCAGTGCCCTTCCCGTATCTGGGAAGCCCGGAAATGGAGTACGTCCAGGCGTCCCCGGCCTTGGTCCAGTGGATGGCGGGCTGGGGGGACATCTCCGTGCCGTCCGCCAGCACCGTCAGCGTGATTTCCTCCGGCCGCACGCCATACCGGTTGCTGCGGTCGTCCCAGAGCTTGGCGCCGGCGATGGACACCGTCACCAGGCTGTTGGTGAAATCCGCGCCGGTGATGTCGCCTGTGCCCGGATCCGCCGTGCCTGTTACCGTGGTGTCGGCCGCCGGGGTATAGGAGGCCACTGCGGTTTCCAAAACGGAGTAGAGGATGCCCGTAACGGTGCCCTTTTGGTACCGAGGCAGGCCGGTGATGGAATACGTCCAGATGTCATCGGTTTTCGTCCAGGTGATCTCCGGCTGGGGAGATAGGGCCGCGCCGTCCGCCAGCAGGGTGAGGGCAATATCCCTTGGCCGCGTGCCGTACATGTCGGACTGGTCCACCCAGGTTTTGGAGCCTGAGACGGACACGGTCACCAGGCTGTTGGTGAAGTCCGCGCCGGTGATGTTGCGGGTGGCCGCGTCCACCGCACCGGTGACGGCTGTGTCCGTTGCCGGGGCATACCCGGCCACAGCGGTTTCCACAACGGAGTATGTGATGTTTGTGGCTGTGCCCTTTTGGTACCGGGGCAGGCCGGTGATCACATAGGTCCAGGTATCCCCGGTTTTCGTCCAGGTGATGCCCGGCTGGGGCGACAGGGCTACGCCGTCCGCCAGCACGGTGAGGGTGATGTCCGTCGGGCGCGTGCCGTACTTGTCGGACTGGTCCTCCCAGGTTTTGGAGCCCGAGAGGAACACTGTCACCAAAGTGTTGGTGAAATCCGCGCCGGTGACGTCGCGGGTGGTTTCATCCACCGTGCCGGTGACGGTGGTGTCCGTTGCCGGGGCATACCCGGCTACGGCGGCTTCCACCACGGAGTAGGAGATGTTGGTGGCTGTGCCCTTCCGGTACCTGGGCAGGCCGGTGATGGAATACGTCCAGGTGTCGCCGCTTTCCGTCCAGGTGATGTCCGGCTGGGGGGACAGGGCCACGCCGTCCGCCAGCACGGTGAGGACAATGCCCGCAGGCCGCGTGCCGTACTTGTTGGACTGGTCCGCCCAGGTCTTGGAGCCCGAGAGGGACACGGTGGCCAAAGTGTTGGTGAAGTCCGCCCCGGTGATGTTGCGGGTGCCCCCGTGTACCATACCTGTGACGGTGGTATCGGTGGCAGGGGCATATCCGGCCACAGCGGTTTCCACAACGGAGTAACGGATGTTGGTGGCTGTGCCCTTTTGGTACCGGGGCAGGCCCGTGATCAGATACGTCCAGGTGTCGCCGCTTTCCGTCCAGGCGATGTCCGGCTGGGGGGATAGGGCCACGCCGTCCGCCAGCACCGTCAGGGCGATTGCATCGGGCCGGGTGCCATACCGGTTGGATTGGTCCACCCAGGTCTTTGCGCCCGAGATGGACACGGCCATGAGGCTGTTGGCGAAGTCCGCGGCCGTCACATAGCCGGTGACGCTGTCCACCACCCCCGCCACGGGAACCGTGGACGAGGGCAGATAGCCCGGGGCAGGCGTTTCCTGCACGGTATAGACGATCTGGGTGGCGCCGTCCAGCCTGTACCTGGGAAGGCCGGTGATGGAATACGTCCAGGGATCGGCTGTTTTCGTCCAGACGATGCCGGGCTGGGGAGACATTTTCGTTCCGTCCGCCAGCACCGTCAGCGTGATGGCGTCGGGCCGGGTGCCGTATCTGTCCGCCTGGTCGTTCCAGGTCTTGCTGCCTGAGATGGAAACGCTTTCCAGGGTATTGGCGAAGTCCGCGCCGGCGATGTTCCCCGTGGCCGTATCCACCGTGCCCGGGGCGTCGGCCGGCAAAGCGTAGTGGGTGGCCTTGGTTTCCCGCACCGTGTAGAGGATTGGGATGGAGGTGCCTTTCTGATACCTGGGCACCGGGGCGGTGGAGTATGTCCAGGCGTCGCCGGCTGCGGTCCAGGTGATCTCCGGCTGGGGGCTCAGCTTCACGCCGTCCGCCAGCACGGTGAGGGCAACGTCCCCGGGCCGCCTTGCGTATAGGTCCCCCTGGTCGTCCCATGCCTTCGTGCCCGCGATGGTAATGGTGGCCAAGGTGTTGGTGAAGTCCGCCCCCGTCACGTGGCCGGTGTCCGGGCTCACGGTACCGGCAACGGTGGTGGGGGTTGCCGGGGTATAGCCGGCCACGGGGGTTTCCGCAACGGAATAAACGACGCTGTCGGTGGTGCCCTTCCGGTACCGGGGCAGGCCGGTGATGGAGTACGCCCAGGTATCGCCGGTTGCGGTCCAGGAAATCAGCGGCTGCGGCGACATGGCCGTGCCGTCCGCCAGCACCGTCAGCGCGATCCCCTCCGGCCGCGTGCGGTATTTGTTGGAGAAGTCCGCCCAGGTCTTGGAGCCCGAGAGGGATACCGTCACCAGCGCGTTGGCGAAGTTTGCGGCTGTCACATTGCCGTTGACAGGGTTCACCGTGCCCGGCACAGGGGCCGTGGTGGAGGGCGTATAGTCCGCCACAGGGGTTTCCTGAACGGTATACACGATCTGGGTGATGCCGTCGGGCCTGTACCTGGGGAGGTCCGCGATGGAGTACGCCCAGGGATTGAAGGTTTTCGTCCAGGCGATGGCGGGCTGGGGGGACATTTCCTTGCCGTCCGCCAGCACCGTCAGCGTCAAGTCCGATGGGCGGGTGGAGTACTTGTTGCTCT
This sequence comes from Eubacteriales bacterium, assembly GCA_029974855.1. Next base: position 997 of record JARKQO010000464.1, on the reverse strand, counting down.
CGTCCGTCCAGGTCTTGGAGCCCGAGAGGATTACGGTTTCCAGCTTGTTGGTGAGGTTCGCGCCTGTGACGTTCCCTGTGGCGGGGTTCACCGTGCCCGAGGCGTCGGCCGGGAGGTGGTAGTGGAGGGCCTTGGTTTCCCGTACCGTGTACAGAATCGGAATTGACGTGCCCTTTTTGTACCTGGGTACCTGGGCGGTGGAGTAGGTCCAGGCGTCGCCGGTTTTCGTCCAGGTGAGGACCGGCTGGGGAGACAGCGCCACGCCGTCCGCCAGCACCGTGAGGGCAACGTCCTCAGGCCGCCTTGTGTACTTGTTGTTTTGATCGTCCCATATCTTTGCGCCCGCGATGGTAATGGCGGCCAAAGTGTTGGTAAAGTCCGCCCCGGTCACGTCGCGGGTTGTGGCGTTCACCGTGCCCGCCACCGTGGTGTTGGTGGTTGTGGTGTACCCCGCTACGGCGGTTTCCCGTACCGAGTAGGCCACGTTTGTGCTGGTGCCCATTTTGTACCTGGGCAGGCCGGTGATGGAATAGGTCCAGACGTCGCCGGTGTTCGTCCAGATGATGTCCGGCTGGGAGGCCATTTCGGCGTTGTCCGCCAGCACCGTCAGCGTGATGGCGTCGGGCCGCGTGCGGTACCGGTCGGACTGGTCCACCCAGGTTTTGGAACCGGAGATGGATACCGTCACCAAGGTATTGGTGAAATCCGCCTCCGTCACGTTGCGGGTAGCATCCTCCACCGTGCCGGTGACGGTGGTGGGGGTTGCCGGGGTATAGCCGGCCAGGTTGGCTTCCCGCACCGAGTAGGCCACGTCTGTGGCAGTACCCTTTTTGTACCTGGGCAGGCCGGTGATGGAATAGGTCCAGGTGTCGCCGGTTTTCGTCCAGGTGATGCTGGGCTGGGACGGCAGCGCCACGCCGTCCGCCAGCACGGTGAGGGTAATGCTGGCCGGCCGGGTGCCGTACTTGTTGGACTGGTCCACCCAGGTTTTGGAGCC
>JARKQO010000463.1 GCA_029974855.1 Eubacteriales bacterium | reverse complement strand
GGCCGTATTCCACCGCGGTCTTGTGCCCGATCTGCCAGGGGCCGTCCATTTCGTTGCCCAGGCACCACAGCTTGATGCCAAAGGGCTCCCTGGCCCCGTTTTTCATCCGCAGGTCGCTGAAATAGCTGCCCCCGGGATGGTTGGCGTATTCCACGATATTCCGGGCCGCATCCACGCCCCGGGTGCCCAGGTTCACGGCGTACATGGGGGCGGTGTGGGCTTCCCGGCACCAGTCCACAAACTCGTGGAGGCCCACCTCGTTGGTTTCCGTGGTGAACCAGGCCAAATCCAGGCGGTGGCGCCGCTGATCCTTGGGGCCGATGGAATCCTCCCAGTCAAAGCCGGAAACAAAGTTGCCGCCGGGATAGCGGGTCACGGGAACGTCCAGGGCCTTCACCAAGTCGATCACGTCCCTGCGGAAGCCGTTGGGGTCCGCCGTGGGATGGCCGGGCTCATAGATGCCGCCGTACACGGCCCGGCCCAGATGCTCGATGAAAGAACCGTAAATCCGCGGGTCAATGGCCCCGATGGCATAGGCCCTGTCCAAGATCATGGATGCCTTCTTCATGTCCTTCGCTCCTTTGGTTCAGTTCAAAATGAATCCCGTCCCTGTGTATCCACAATTCGCCGCCCGGGGCCAAAACCCTTGTGGGGATGCCTCACAAGGCCCCCGGCAAAGAGGGAGGCCAGGGGTTCGCCCGGAGCGGAAGGAAAAAAGCCCGGGACGTAGAATCAAAGCGATCAAGGGAGCCGGAACAGGGTATCCTATAGGCAAGGCTCCCATGCCATGGTAGCCATGGGAACCGTCCATCCCGACAAGGAGGAATCCATGATGAAAGAAATCTATTTGGCCGGAGGCTGCTTCTGGGGAACGGAAAAATACCTGGGCTCCCTTCCCGGTGTGCTGGACACCCAGGTGGGCTATGCCAACGGCCGCACCCAGCGCCCCACCTACGAGCAGGTCTGCCGGGAGAACACCGGCCACGCGGAGACGGTGCGGGTGCGCTACGATCCCCAGGCCCTGAGCCTGCCCTTTTTGCTGGAGCGGTTCTATGAGGTCATCGACCCCACCTCGGTGAACCGTCAGGCAGGGGACCGGGGCGAACAGTACCGAAGCGGAATCTACTATGTGGACCCGGCCGACGAGCCAGTGATCCGCCAGTCCATCGCCACTTTGCAGTCCACGCTGTCAAAGCCCGTGGCCATCCAGGTGCAGCCCCTGGAGAACTACCACCCCGCCGAGGAATACCACCAGAAGTACCTGGACAAGAACCCCCAGGGCTATTGCCACATCTCCGCCTCCAAGTTCGCCCAGGCCCGGCAGGCGGTGGACTCAACGGCCCCGAAGGCACGCTATACCAAGCCTTCCCAAGAAGTTCTGCAAAGCTCCCTGACGGACCTGCAATACCAGGTGACCCAGAACGCCGCCACGGAGCCGCCCTTTCAAAACCCCTACTTCGACCATTTTGAGCCGGGCCTGTATGTGGACATTACCACCGGGGAGCCGCTGTTCACCTCCAGGGACAAGTTTGAGTCCGGCTGCGGCTGGCCCAGCTTTGCCAAGCCCATCGCCCAAGACCGCGTGGAGGAAAAAAAGGACCGCTCCCACGGCATGATCCGCACCGAGGTGCGCAGCAAGGGGGGCGACGCCCATTTGGGCCATGTGTTCCCGGACGGGCC
>JARKQO010000459.1 GCA_029974855.1 Eubacteriales bacterium | reverse complement strand
TGATGATCGGCCTCAACCAGCGCCTGGAGCGGGAGGGGCAGGAGCCCCTGTACCTGATTTATCCCCGGGAGGGGGTATCCATCAGCGATTCGCCCTTTGCCTATATCGACCACGGGAATGGGGAAACAAAGGCCGATTTTTTGCGGCTGCAAGCCTACCTTTTGGGCCCCGAGGCCCAGAAGGCCATGGCGGAAACGGGCCGCCGCACAGGCTACGGCGGGCTGAACCCCTATGGCAGCGAGGCGGTTTTCCGCAGCGCCTGGGGCATTGATATGGGGGCCTACCTGACCCCCATCAAGTATCCGGCCGCGGAGGTGATCCGCCAGGCCTTCCGCCTGTACCAGGAGAACTTTAAGAAGCCCTCGGTGACGGTGTTCTGCCTGGACATGTCCGGCAGCATGTATGGGGAGGGGTACCGGGAGCTCACGGAGGCCATGGCCCAGCTGCTGACCCCGGAAACCGCGTCCCTGGACTATATCCAGTTTGGGGAACAGGATGAGATCATTTTAATTCCCTTTGACGCCCGGCCCAGGAACGCCATTTCCGGCAGCGGCCAGGACCAGCGGGCGCTGCTGGAGGCTTTGTACCGGCAGGAGGCCCGGGGCGGAACGGACATCTACGCGGCTTTGGAGGAGGCCTACCAACTCCTGGAGGCCTATGACGGCCAGGCCCAAACCCTGTCCGTGGTGCTGATGACCGACGGGATGTCGGAGGGGGATTTCCAGCATTTTGCCCGAATCCACCGGCGAAGCACCCAGCCCATGGGCGTGTACTCCATCACCTTTGGCGACGCGGACCCCAGGCAGCTGGAAAGCGTTGCGGCCCTTACCGGGGGCAAGGTGTTCAACGGCAAAACGGACCTGGCGGAGGCGTTTCGGACCGTGCGGGGCTATCAATGAGAGGACGGATGACCATGGGGAGAAACCATTACCTGATCTCCGGGGCCATCGGCGGGGCGGCGGCGGTGGCGGTGTACCTGTTTGGGGGCGACGGGCTGGTGGCGGTGCTGTGCGGGCTGGCGGCCTTCGGGCTGTTCGCCCTGTGGCTGAGGCCGCGCAATCAGGAGCCGGAGCCCGCCCCCCAGCTTGCTCCCAGCCTGGAGGAGATTGTGGGCCAGGGGCAGGAGCGGATGGGGGAGATATACCGGCTGACCCGGGCCCTTCAGGACCAGGGGGTGCAAAAGGAAGCCGACGAGGTGACCCGGGTGGTGGGCCGTATTTTGGAAACCCTTCGGGAAAAGCCGGAAAACATCGGCAGCGCCCGGAAATTTTTCAGCTATTACCTGCCCACTTTGAGGGGCCTGCTGGCCCGCTACGGGCAGATGGAAAAGGGCGGCGTGGCTGACCCCCAGCTGCGGCAGAAGCTCATCGGGCATCTGGGCGGCATCCGGGACGCCATGACCAAGTTCCACGAAAACCTCTACCAGCGGGACATGCTGGATTTGTCCGTGGAGATGGAAGTGATGACCCGCACCTGCATCCAGGACGGCCTGCTGACCCAGGACGATTTGCATTTTGAGCATTCATAAGCACTGAGAAGGAGAAGGCTATGAAAACGGGAACGAAGAAGGCTTTGCTGGGCTTGGTCCTTTTCCTGGTGATCGTGGCGGTGGGCATCGGGGTAAGCGGCCCCGCCCGGGAAAGCATCCAGGCCTCCATGCGGGAGCGGCAGCTGCTGCAAAACGCCCAAACCATCTACGGCGCGGTGGGAGGCGGCAAGGAGAATTTTCTGGCGGACGCGGAGCTGAACCGCATCTTGCTGGAGGATTACCAGCTGGTGGTGGTGAACGACCCCTGGAGCAACGGCAAGCTCATCAAGGACCCCCTGAGCCACAGCCACAGGGGGAACAAGGAAAGCTACGACTTTGCGTTCTTCTCCGACCAGCGCTACTATGAATACTATCAGGTGCCCGCCGCCAGCGGCGAGGCCCCCAGGCTGCCCCGGAAAAAGAGCGCCATTGCCCTGAGCACCCCCATCGTGTTCTACAGCTGGGACCGGGTGGCCGACGGGCTGGCCCAAAGCGGCATCGTGACCCAGGAGGGGGGCGTGTATTACGTGGCGGACATGCCCCGGCTGCTGGAGAGCATCAACCAAGGGACCAAGTGGAGCCGGCTGGGGGTGGAGGGCATTTACGGCAACGTGAACATCGCCTCCACGGACCCGGTCACCTCCTCCCCCGGGGCCACCTACTACGGCCTGCTGGCCGCCATCATGAACAATGGGGAAGTATCCATGGCCAACCTGCCGGCGGTGCTGCCCAGGCTTCAGGATTTCTACCTGAAGTCCGGGTTCATGAACAACACCCCGGCGGACCTGTTTGATTTGTACCTGCGCACGGGCATGGGGGCCAAGCCCCTGATTGTGGACTATGAGAAGAGCATGATCGATTTTGCCAACCAAAACCCCCAGGGCTACGACCAGGTGAAGGACCGGGTGCGCATTTTGTACCCCGCCCCCACCATTTGGAATTCCCACTGCGTCATCGCCTTTTCCGAGGCAGGGGCCCGGTTTGTGGACGCGCTCAACGACCCGAGGGTTCAGGACATCGCCTTCAGCCGCTACGGCTTCCGCACCGGCGTGGCGGGAGGGCAGTACGACGTGGCCGCCGTGGGGGTCACGGGGATTCCCCAGGAGCTGGTGTCCGTGGTGCCGGGGCTGAAAATGGATACCTACGAGGAGATCGTGGCCGCCCTGAAGCAGGCCCAGCAGTAGGGGAGGCGGCGAGAAGCCACGGGGAGGCAGGGCCCGTTCCCCCCCGTCAACACCCAATCAAAACACAAAAATCCCCAATGAAAAAACAGAGCCTGTGACCGGGCTGATGTATAATAAAAGAGGCACAATATCAAGAGGGTGAAGAATCCGCCGGGATGAGCCGGGGACCCCGGAGGGGAGGCAAAGCCTTGAAACGGACCGTGGCGATGGGGCTGCTGCTGTTGCTTTGCGGTGGGCTTTTGGGCTGCGCTCCCCGGGGGGCGCTCCAGGGCGGGCCCCCCGCAGAGGAGCCGGACAAGCCCGCCATCACGCTGCTTTCCTTTCCGGACCAGGACAAGGCGTATTTGGAGGCGGCCATCCTCAGGGCCGGTTTGGGCTTTGAGGTGGAGATCGTGGAGGTGCCCCAAAACCAGTACGAATCCAAGGCCCAGATGATGTTGATGGGGCAGCAGGCCACGGATCTGATTTTGGTGGACGCGCCCAACTTGGCCGGGTACGCCTCCTCCGGCACTTTGGAACCCCTGGACCCCTACTGGGACCCGGCGGATTTTGCGGACCTGACCCCCTCCATGCGGCAGTCCATGCAATGGCAGGGGAAAACCTGGGCCGCGCCCCTGAACGATTCCACCTGCCTGCTGTTTTATAACAAGGCCCTGTTCCGGGAGGCGGGCATCGAGCCCCCGGCCCCCGGGGACAGCTGGGACATGGAAACCTTGATGGCAAACGCCATCCGCCTCACCAGGCGGGACGTATACGGAAACGTGCTGCAATACGGCCTCCAGCCGGTGATGTTCACGCCGGACAACAAAAACGAGGGCATGGCCTATACCCAGATGCTCTATCTGTGGTGGTTTGGGGCCGAGGTGGTGGACCCGGCCACCGGGGAGGCCGGGCTGGGCAGCCCCCAGGCCCTGGAGGCCCTGGAATATTATTACGACCTGTATGTGACCCATAAGGTGGCCCCCTTGTACGAGATCGCCAACGGCTTTACAGACGGCAAAATCGCCATGTGGATCAACGGGCCCTGGGTGCTGGGGGTATGGAAGGACAATTTCCCGGAGTTCTACGAAAACGGCTGGGGCGTGATGCCCCTGCCCCACGGCGTCCGGCGGGCCAGCCCCTGCGGCAGCTGGAATATCGCCATGACCCGGCAGAGCAAGCACAAGGACCAGGCCTGGCAGGTGATCCAGGCCCTGACGGGCCGGGAGGGCATGAAGCTGTGGTGCGAGGGCACCGGGAACATCCCCGCCAGGACCTCCGTGATGCAAAACATCCACTACGGCAGCATGCAGGCGGCCTACGCCCTGGCCATCGCCCAGCTTAGCGGCACCAGCCGGGCCCGGCCCTCGGCCCCCTCCTACCCCGCCATCTCCGAGGCTTTGGTGAATTGCTTCAACTCCATCGCCTACGGAAGCAGGCCCAGGGACATCCTGGCGGAGACGGAGCGGAAGATCAACCAGGCGCTGCAGGCGGACCGGGCCGGACAGGAATGACGCCCATGAAAAAACTACTCCAGGGCATGAGCATCCGGAACAAAATGGCCTTGATGTATTCGCTGCTGTTCGTGATTCTGATGATCGGACAGCTGCTGGCCAGCGGCTCCATGGTGTACCAGACGGTGCAGACCCAGGCCAACGGCTATATTTTGCAAACCCTGGAGCAGACCCTGTCCAACATGGAGGTGTACATCGATTCCCTCCGGATGATGACCAGCACCGTGGCCGCCAACGAAACCATCGTGGGGGTGCTGCAAGAGAACGCCGGCGGGCCCCGCTCCGAAACCCTGTCCAACTTCTCCTACCGGGACAGCCAGATCCTCCAGGAGGAGATTTCCAAGCTCACCGTGGCCTGGGACGGCATCAATTCCGTGCAGCTGATCACCCCCCGGAGGATGTTCCATTACAACTTCGCCAGCGCCCCCTGGTTCGACGTGGGGGAGATGTCCCAAAACGAAAGAGAGCGATTGCAGGCTTCCCAGGGGGAGCTGCTGTTGTTTTCCACCCGCAAGGCCCCTGTGGACAAGTTCTACGCCAAGGACGCCCAGGTGTTCAGCGTGGCCCGGAAGATCTACCGGTTCATCAACCACCAGGAGCTTGGCTATGTGTTTGTAAACATCCATGAAAGCAAGGTGCGCAACATCATCGGCGCGGTGCGCTTCGGGGAAACGGGGCTGCTGCACCTCTACGACGCGGAGGGGGTGGTGATCTCCTCCCCCCTCCAGGAGCGGGTGGGGGAGCGGCTGCCCGGGGCCCTGCTGCGGGACAGGCGCTATGGCAACCGGGTGGGGTATTATGTGGCGGACGGCGTGCTGATGGCCCAGTGCTACTCGGACGCCCTCCAATGGGGCATCATGACGGAGATTCCCATCCGGGAGGTGACCGGGCCGCTGCTGTGGCTGCAAAACACCAACATGACCTTGGGGGCCATCGCCATCGGAATCGCCATTGTGCTGTCTGTGCTGTTCGCGGGCCAGGTGGTGAAGCCCCTGCGCTCGCTGGTGACCTCCATGCGGCAGATTCGGGCCAACAACCTGGGGGCCCGGGTGCCCGTGGTGTCGGCGGATGAGCTGGGGGAGCTCAGCAGCGAGTTCAACGCCATGAGCGACGAGCTGCAAAACATCATCCGGCTGAACTGCGAGATGGAAACCCACCGCAAGGAGGCCCACCTGCGGGCCATTCAGGCCCAGATCAACCCGCACTTTTTGTACAACACTTTGGATACCCTCTACTGGATGCTGGTGCTGCAGGGGGAGGAAAAAACCAGCGAGTTGGTGATCGCCCTCAGCGAGATGATGCGCTACAGCATCTCCGGCAGCAGCGAGCGGCTGGTGACCCTCAGGCGGGAGATTTCCATGCTGAAGCACTACCAGACCATCCAGGACGCCCGCTACGAGGGGAAGCTGAACTGGATTTACCAGATTCCGGAGGAATTGCTGGGCTATTATCTCTGCAAGATGACCTTGCAGCCCATTGTGGAAAACGCGATTTTGCACGGCATGCACACGGGGCCCCGGCCCCTGACCATCACCGTGGCTGCCATGAGCCGGGGGGAGGAGCTGATCCTGTCCATCTCCGACGACGGCAAGGGCATGGACCAGGAGACGCTGGCCGGGATTTTGGACGAGAAGGACAACCGGGAGAGCATCCACCACACGGGCTTTGGCCTGCCGGGGGTGCACCGGCAGATTCAGCTGCGCTTTGGGGAGGCCTACGGCCTCACGGTGTGCAGCGGCCCGGGGGAGGGGACCACCGTGCGGATGCGGCTGCCCCTTTCCCAGGAGGACGGCAAGGAGGGAACCCATGAAGATCCTGTTGGTGGATGACGAGGCCATTGTGCTCAGGGGCATTGCGGCCATACTTCGGGGCGCCCATCCGGAATGGACCGTTGTGGGCAGCTGCGAAAGCGCCGAGGCGGCTTTGCCTTTGGTGGCGGAGCATGCGCCGGATGTGGTGATCTCCGACATCCGGATGTACGATATGTCCGGCATTGAGCTGGCCCAGCGGATTCACCGGGACCACCCCCAGGCGCTGGTGATTCTGCTGACCGGGTACGCGGATTTTGGCTACGCCCAGCAGGCGGTGAAGCTCCACGTGTTCGACTACTTGTTGAAGCCCGCCAAGAAGGAGGACATTTTGGAATGCCTGGGGCGGGCCGAAAAGCGGCTGCTTCGGGACCGCCAGGCCCGGGAGCGGACCCGCCGCCTCCGGGACCAGGCCGCCCGGGACTTGCCCCACCTGCGGGAGAAGCTCCTCCGGGACGCGGCCCAGGGCCTGCTGCCCTTGGGGGGCGATGTACAGCGGGACATGGACCGGTACCGGCTCCACGCGGCCAAGTACCAGGCCCTGTGCTGCGGGCTGCGGGGGGATGCCCCGGGAGAGGCCCCGGGGGAGGCGGCCGACGGAGTCCCGGAGGGACCCAAAGCCGCCGCCTTCAAGGAGGAATGGGAGAGGGCCTTTGCTTCCTTGGGCAGGCTGCTGGCCTTTGGGGAGCGGCCCTGGCAGGTGGGGGGCGTATGGCTGCTGGAGGAGGGGGAAACGGTCAGCGAAGAAAAACTGAAAAGCTGTGCCCAGGCGTTTTCCCAAAGCTTCTTCGGGGCCCCGGACCGGGTGTGCCTGGGCTGCGGAAGCGAGGTGACCCACCTGGAGGCCCTGTTTGACAGCTACCACCAGGCGGAATACGCGCTGCAAGGAGCCCGGAAGCAGGGCCTTCCCCTAGTGCTCTTTTCCGAAATGGAGCAGCCCGGGGGCACCATCAGCTCCGACCAGGTGCAAAAGGCCGTGGAATACATCGACCAGCATTTTCAAAAGGAGATTTCCTTAAAGGAGGTGGCCAGGGCGGTGTTCCTGAACCCCTGGTATCTGTCCGAAATATTCAAAAAGCAGGTGGGCAGCACCTTCAGCGAATACGTACAGGGCAAGCGCCTGACCTACGCCTGCGGCCTTTTGCGGGGTACCAACCTGAAGCTCTACGAGGTGGCGTACCAGTCCGGCTTTGGGGACCAGGCCTATTTCAGCGCCCTGTTCAAAAAAACCTACGGCATGCCGCCGAAGAAATACCGGGAGGAAAACGCCGGGATGGCGGGGGGATGACCGGGGCGGGGTGGATGATCCGGCCGCGATAGGCAGTTGCAAAACCTCTGCAATGTGCAAAAGCCGCTCGCCTCATCGCCCTGCGGGCGGTTCGCTCGCTCACTCATGGCCTTGGGCTTTGCCCAAACCCACCAAAGGGTTTCACCCTTTGGAAACCTGACAAGGGCTTCGCCCTTGACCCGCCTTCAGGAGGGCAACATCAAATCAAAGGACAAGGTTCTCCAATCATTCCAAAAACCAAAAGCGGGCCGCGCCGCCTATACTGGGAGCATCCAAATCGGGAAAGAAAACCACCTTTCCCAACATCGAAGGAGGATATCCATGAAACGCCTTACTTCCCTGATGCTCGCGGCGCTGATGCTGGTGACCGTGATGCTGGCGGCGCCGGCCCTGGCGGAGGAAAAGCTGACCATTACCCTGGCTTCCTTCCCGGACCAGCCCAAGGCCGCCTTGCAGGCCGCCATCGACGCTGCCAACCTGGACTTCAACGTGGAGATCGTGGAGTACCCCCAGAACGAGTACGAGAACAAAATCAAGATGGCCTACGGCGCGGGCAAGGCCACGGATTTGGTGCTGATGGACGGCCCCAACATCGCCAGCTATGCCGTCACCGGCGTGCTGGAGCCCTTGAACCCCTACTGGGACCAGGAGGACTACAACGACCTGGTGGATTCCGCCAAGTCCACCGTGAGCTGGAATAACCAGGTGTGGGCCGCGCCCCTGAACGAGAGCAACACCGTGCTGTTCTACAACAAGAAGATTTTTGACGAGCTGGGCATCGTTCCCCCCACCGCCGTGGAGGAGGCCTGGAGCTTTGAACAGCTGCTGGAGGTATGCGGGAAGGTGACCGTCCCCGGCCAGCGCTATGCCATCCAGCCCCAGATGTTCTCCTTGGCCAACAAGAACGAGGGCCAGACCTACACGGAAATGCTGTGGCTGTGGATGGGCGGCGGCGAGGTGATCGCTCCGGACGGAAGCACCGCCACCGGCTACTTTGACAGCGCCGAGTCCAAGGCGGGCATCCAGTTCTACGCGGATCTGTTCACCAAGGGCTATGCCACCACCGAGGACATCATCAACGCCTTTGAAACCGACCGGGTAGCCATGTGGGTCAACGGCCCCTGGTGCATTGGCAACTGGGAGAGGGATTTCCCCGAGGTGCAGTGGGGCGTAACCCCCATGCCCAGCGGCGCCCGCTCCGCCTCCGGTTCCGGCAGCTGGAACATCGGCATGTCCGCTTCCTCCCAGCATAAAGAGGAAGCCTGGCAGGTGATCCAAGCCATCACCGGCAAGCAGGGCCAGGCCATCTGGTGCGACATGACCAAGAACATCCCCGCCCGGGCCTCCGTGATGGAATCCGACGCCACCTATGCGGAGTATCCCTTCAACATCATCCGGGAGCAGATGCTGAATAACTCCATGGCGCGCCCCTCCACCCCCGCCTATCCCCAGATTTCCGAAGCCCTGATGGATTGCTTTGCCGAGGTGGCCTTTGGGGAGGACGTGGACGCCTCCGTGGCAAAGGCCACCCAGAAGATGAACGAGGCCCTGGCCGCCGTTCAGTAAGCGTTCCCTGATAGGGTAACTCTGCCGGGTCAGGGTTGACGCGGCCAAAGGGCGCGAATGAGAATGCCATACCACCGTGGAAAGGCATTCCATTCGCGCCCGTGATTTGAGAGCAAGGGGTGTTCTTGATGATCCTGTCCATGGATGCCAAAAAGCGGAAGCGGCTTCAGGAAAACGCGGCGGGGTACGCCTTTATTCTTCCCGCCCTTTGCGTGATCGGCCTGTTTTTCATCTACCCCGCCGTGCGGCTCTTCGGGCTGGCCTTTACGGATTACAACATCATGGCCGGCGCGGGACGCTACACCGGCATCGCCAACTTCAAGAACGCCTTCCTGAACCCCGACTTTTTGAACTCCTTGGGCGTCACCTTCAGGCTGGCGGTGTTCATCGTTCCGGTGCAAACCGCCATCGCGCTGGTGATGGCGGTGTTCGTGAACCAACGGATGAAGGGCATCGCCTTTTTCCGGACGGTGTACTTCATCCCGGCCATCACCTCCTTTGTGGCTGTGGCCATCATGTGGAAACAGATTTACAACCCCACCTTCGGCCTGGCCAATACCTTGCTGGGCTTTTTGGGCTTTACCCCCATGCGGTTCCTGTCCTCCAAGGTGGAGGCGCTGCTATGCGTGGGCATCACCTGCATCTGGAAGTCCTGGGGCTATTTTATGGTGATCTTTGTAAGCGGCCTCCAGGAGATTCCCGGCGAGGTGCGGGAGGCCGCCAAGATCGACGGGGCCAGCCCCATCCAGGAGTTCTTTTTCGTCACCATCCCCATGGTCAAAAAGATCACGCTCTTTGTGATGATCATCACCACCATGGACGCCATCAAGCTGTTCATCCCCTCCTTTACCATGACAGCGGGAGGGCCCTTGGGCACCACGGACACGGCGGTGCACTACATCTGGCGGCAGGCCTTCCGGCTCCAGCAGGTGGGCCCGGCGGCGGCCATGTCCACGGTGCTGTTTGTGATCATCGTGCTGATTACCATCGTCCAGTTCAAGGTGGGCAACAAGGATAACCAGTGAGAGGAGAATCCCCATGCAAGAAACGGTCCCAACCAAGGCTTCCCTGGGCAATGGGGCGGCGCGCCGGAGAAAGGTTCTCCTCCATGCCCTGACCTACGTGTTTTTGGCCTTTGTGCTGCTGACGGTGATTCTGCCCTTTGCCTGGGTGCTGTCCAACGCCTTCCGGGCCAACGACGAAATCGGGAAGTTTACGGACTTTTCCCTGTACACCTTTTGGCCCAAGGATTTTACCATGGGCAATTTCTTCCGCATGTTCCAGCAGCTGAACATGGTGCAGATTCTGCTGAACACCATGCTGGTGGCCTTGGGGGTCACTTTGGGCAGCCTGTTCATCAACGCCCTGACGGCCTATGCCTTTGCCAGGATTCGCTTTGCGGGCAAGAACGTGCTGTTTTTGGTGCTGATTTCCATGCTGGTGCTGCCCATTGAGATTTTGATCATCCCGCTGTATTTGACGGTGGCACGGCTGAACCTGTCGGACACCTATTGGGCCTTGATTCTGCCCTTTCTGGCTGCCCCCTTCGGCATCTTTTTCATGCGGCAGTTTTTCAGCGGCATTCCCCGGGCTTTGGACGAGGCGGCCATTTTGGACGGCTGCGGGCATTTTCAGATTTTCAGCCGCATCTTTATCCCCCTGTCAAAAACCCCCCTGTTCACCTTGGGGCTGCTGGTGTTTATGCAGCAATGGGACAGCTTTATCGTTCCTGTGACGCTGATCAACGACGAGGCCAAAATGGTGCTCCAGGTGGCTCTGACCCGGCTTTCCATGGGGCTGTACATGACGGATTACGGGGTGCTGTACGCGGGGGTGGCCCTGTCCATCGTACCCATGCTGATCGTGTATTTGCTGTTCCAAAAGAACATTGTGGAAAACATCGCCGCCGTGGGCATTAAGTAAGGAGGAAGCGGATATGTGGCTGCGGGAGAGCAAAAGGCGGATTTTTCTGGACATGCATTTTCCGGACTGGCCGGACCGCCAGACCGCCACAAATTTTGAGCCGGAGCGGATTGCCCGGACCTTTGCGGACGCCCATGTGGACAGCGTGATTTTGTACGCCAAGTGCCAATACGGCAATTTTTATTACGATACCCGGGTGGGGCACAAGCACCGGGGCCTGGGTGACCGGGATTTTTTCCGGGAGACGGCCCGGGCGCTCCACAGCCGGGGGATCAAGGTGATCGCCTATTACTCCGTGGCCTGGGACGAGCTGATGGCGGCGGAGCATCCGGAGTGGCGGGTGCGCCAGGCAGACGGTACCATTGGCACGGAGGAATTCCGCTGGCATACCCTCTGCGTCCACTCCCCCTACCGGGAGGTGGTGAAGGCGCACCTGGAGGAAAACAGCCGGGAGCTGCGGCCGGACGGCTTCTGGATCGACATGACCATTATCGGCAAGGATTGCTGCCACTGTGAGCATTGCCAGGAGCGGTACCAACAGCGCTATGGGGAGCCCATACCCCGGGAGGGCAGCGGGGATTCGCCCCAGTGGCAGCGGTTTGTGGACTTCCGCTACGATTCCATCGAGGGCTTCTACCGGGAAATCTATGCCTTGATCCGGGACATTTTGCCGGAGGCAGAAATTGGGAACAACTATTGGGGCTACCCCTACTCCAGCCATACCATGGGCAGTCGGGCCATTGGCTCCCTGCGGGAGGCGGACTACGTCACCGGGGAGGCCTATACGGACTGGACGGGGCTGTCCGCCCCGGGCTTTTTCCCCAAATGGCTGCGCTGCGCCGCCCAGGGCCGTCCCTATGAGGCGCTGATCGGCCGGTTTACGGGCACCTGGGACTATACGGTGAAGCCCCCCACCCAGCTGGCCTTGGAGGCCTACGCTGTGGCCGCCAACGGGGGCACCGTCACCGTGGACGATATGCCCTATGCCGACGGCTCCTTGGACTGGGAGATGTACCAGGACATCGGCAAAATCTTCCGGGAGATTCAGGCCCGGGAGCCCTGGCTGGGAGGGGAGCCCTTGGCCCAGGGGGCCATTTGGCACTCCCAGAAAACCAAGGATCTGTTTTTCCACGGGGAATCCCCCTTTATTGCCTCCATGGTGGGGGCCTACCGGCTGATGCGGGAGGTGCAAAGCCCGGCGGAGTTTGTGTTTGACGAGACGGTGACGGCGGAAAGTCTGCGCCGCTACCGCTTTGTGCTGCTGCCCCGGGTGGCGGTGCTGTCCCAGGGGGAGCAGGAGATGCTGCTGGAGTACATGAAAGAGGGGGGCCTGGTGATCGCCGCCGGAGAAACCGGCTGGTACGCCCGGGAGCGGGACCGGAAAGTTCCCTGTACCGCGCTGCTGGACGCCTTGGGCATGCGGGCCGATGGCCTCTCCCCCCAGACCGTGACATTCATGGCCTGCGGAGAAAACGAATACACCGAGAACCTGCCCCCCAGGCCCATCACGGTGCGCTCCCCCTACGTGCGCTACCAAGGGGACGCCCAGGTGCTGGCTCAGGTGCAGAACCCCATCTGCGAAACCTCCTCCGACCGCTTTTTCCACAACAATTTGCCCGCCCCCTACGAGATCACGGAGTATCCGGCCCTGTGGGCCAAGGGCTATGGCAAGGGGACCTTCCTGTGCTTTGCCCAGGACGTATTCGCCCAGTTTGGCCGCTACCACCAGCTGGAGCTGAAGAAGCTGTTTGAGAACATCTTGGCCCGGCACAATGCCCTGCCCGCCGTTGCCTTCCGCTGCCCCTCCAGCGTGGAAACCGCCGCCTGGAAAAAGGGAAACCAACTGGTGCTGCACCTGGTGAACTTCCACCCGGGCATGACTGTCTGCATGGGCACCATGGACACCTTTACGGCCCAATACCCCCGCACCTTTGAGTTTGTGGAGGAGGTGGCCCCGCTGCATGACGTGGCCGTTCAGGTGCGGGGCATGGAGGCCGCCCGGGCCAAAGCCTGGGAGCACGGGCAGGAAACCCCTCTGGAGATTCAGCCCGGCCAAGAAGGATTTTCTCTGGTTTTGCCGAAGGTGGAAGAATGGACCACGGTGATTGTGGAACTGAAGGAGGAGGGCAGCCATGGGAAAGCCTAACATCTTGGTGGTGGGCAGCTTTGTGATGGATTTGATCGTGCGCTCATCACGCTTTGTAAACGCTGGGGAGACGATTTTGGGGCTGGATTACCAAACGGCCCCGGGAGGCAAGGGAGCCAATCAGGCGGTGCAGGCCGCCAGGCTGGGGGCCCGGGTGACCATGCTGGGCAAGGTGGGGGACGACGCCTTTGGCCGGGAGATGATCGCGTCCCTGCGGGAGGCGGGGGTGAACGTGGACAAGGTGATTATCACCCGGGACGCGCCCTCCGCGGTGGGCAACGTGCAGATTCAGGAGAATGAAAACGGCACCCAAAACCGCATCGTGGTGATCTCCGGGGCCAACATGAGCCTGAAGGTGGAGGAAGTGGCTTTCCTGGAGAAGGAAATCCAACACTACGACATGGTGATGATGCAGCTGGAGATTCCCATGGAGGTGAACGAGGCGGTGGCCGGGTACGCCCGGGGCGCGGGCGTGCCCGTGATGCTGAACCCCGCGCCCTCGGCGGCCCTTTCCCCCCAAATGCTCCAAAACATCACCTACCTGTCCCCCAACGAGCACGAGGCAGCGGACATCGTGGGCTTTGAGGTAAAGGATGAGGCCGCGTGCCGCAAGGCCATGGAGGCCTTGCACAGCCGGGGCGTGGAAAGGGTGCTGATCACCCGGGGCGAGGAGGGCTCCGCCTACAGTAACGGGCAGGAGGCCATTTTCCAGCCCTGCGTGCGCTGCGGCCGCGTGGCGGACCCCACCGCCGCCGGAGACAGCTTTGTGGCGGCCTTCTGCGTGGCGGTCTGCCAGGGCCTGTCCCCCCGGGACGCCATGGCCTTTGCCAGCCACACCGCCTGCATCACGGTGTCCCGGATGGGGGCCCAGCCCAGCCTTCCCACTTTGGCGGAGGTGTGGCGGCAGATGGAGCAACAGCAAGCAAACCTGGACGCCTTTCAGGCGCTCCGCTAAAGGAGGACCGGTGGGATGGGCGCGCTACAGACCTTTTTGGACACAGCCCTGGCGGAAGTGAAGCATACCATTGAGGGAGTCAAGGAAGAAGAGCTGCGCCGGGCCGCGGAGCTGATTTGGGAGGCGGAAAAAAACCATGGCCGGGTCCATGTGACGGGCATTGGCAAGCCCTCCCATGTGGCCAATTACCTGGCCTCGCTGCTGTCCTCCACGGGGACCCCGGCCTATTTTCTGCATGGCACCGAGGCGGTGCACGGTTCCTGCGGGCAGCTGGTGGCTGGGGACGTGGTGCTGTGCATCTCCAACAGCGGCGAAACCCTGGAGATGAAGGCCACCGCCACGGCCATCCGCAACAACGGCTGCAAGATCATCGCCGTGACGGGGAACCCCGGCTCCTGGCTGGGTACCTTTGGGGATGCCCATTTGACGGCGGCGGTCACCAACGAGGGCGGGCCCCTGAACCGGGCCCCCCGCACCTCCATTCTGGCGGAAACGCTGGTACTGCAGGCCCTGTCCGTGGTGCTGCAGGAAAAGCGGAACCTGACCCCCGCCCAGTACGTGCTGCGCCATCCCGGCGGGGCCCTGGGCCAATTGCGGGAAGGAGAGAAGGAACCATGCTGAAAGGAATTTCGCCCTTGTTGCCCCCGGAGCTGCTGAAAATCATGATGGAGATGGGCCATGGAGACACCTTGGTGCTGGGGGACGCCAACTTCCCCGCCGCAAGCTGCGCCAAAAGGCTGGTGCGCTGCGACGGCCACAGCGGGGTGGAGGTTTTGAAGGCGGTGATGGACCTGTTCCCCCTGGACACCGACGAGAACCAGCCGGTGGCCGTGATGGCCACCGCCGACGGCAGCCGCCCCCGCGTGTGGGCGGAGTACGACAATGTGATTGCCAACCGGGAGCGAGCGGTAGCGGCCTTCACCGAGTATGAACGCTTCGCCTTTTACGAGGCGGCCCGCAGCGCCTATGTTATCGTGTCCACTGGGGAAAAGGCCCTGTATGCCAATTTGATTCTGAAAAAGGGCGTGCTGTAAGGGGGCGGAGCCCCTGGTCAAGGAAACAAGGGGGCCGGTTGCGGTGGGCAACCGGCCCTCTTCTTTCCCTTGTTCCCCTTTCCGGCCTGTGCTATAATAAAAGGCAAGGCTGTCGCCGCAGGGCCGCCGCCGTGGAGCTGGGAGGAAGATCTGGGGATGGCACGAAAGCGGAAGGCAAGGGGAAAGGTCCTGGTCAATCGGGAGCTGAGCTGGCTGCTTTTTAACCGCCGGGTGCAGATGGAGGCGGACAATCCC
Organism: Eubacteriales bacterium; assembly: GCA_029974855.1. The sequence goes on along the minus strand of JARKQO010000459.1, from coordinate 4,816 downwards.
GCCAACCCCCTGCTGGAGCGGGCCAAGTTCCTGGCCATCGTCACCTCCAATCTGGACGAGTTTGTCCAGGTGCGCTACGGGGCCCTTTGCGGGGCCGCCCCAAAAGGGGGTTCGGAGCAAGAGGCGGAAGGCGGAATGTCCCCACGGAGCCTGTACCGGCGGGTGAACCGGGAGATGCTGCGCCAGCAGAACCTTCAATACCTGCTGTATGAAGGCATCCGGGGCGAGCTGTGCAGGCACAGGGCGCGGCTGTATCCCACCTTCCCCCTCACCGAGAAGCGGAAGGCCCGGGAGGCGGAGATTTTTAAGCAGGAGATCCGGCCCAACCTAAGGCGGCTATCCCCCCAGGAGGAGCCCAGGCAAAAGCAGCTGCACCTGTTTGTGAAGCTTCTCTACCCGCGAAAAAAAGAGACCCGCTTCCTGATCCTGGCGGTGCCCACGGCGCTGCCCCGGCTGTACGACCTCTCTCAGGAGGGGGAGCCCCGGCTGCTGATCCCCCTGGAGGACATCGTGCGGCACCAGCTGCCGGGCCTGCTTAGGGCCAAGGTGGAGCAGGCGGCGGCCTTCCGGATCATCCGCAACCAGGATATCCCCGTTACGGCGGCCAGCTCCCGGGAGATCGTGCCCGCCGTGCGGGAGATGCTGCGCAAGCGCCGCACAGGGGCGGTGCTGCGCCTGGAGGCGGAGGAGCGCATGAGCGAGGAGATGCTGGCCATGCTGGCGTTGCGCTTTGGGCTGCCCAAGGAGCGGCGCTACCGGGTCACAGGGCCCCTGGACCTGAATAAGCTGATGATGAGCCTCTACGGCCTGCTGCCCCAAAGGGAGCTCAAGTATCCCCCCTGGGAGCCCGCGCCCTTGCCGGGCCTCATGGGCGGCGGCCTGTGGCGGGCCGGTGCCGCCAAGGATGTGCTGCTCTACCATCCCTGCCACTCCTTTGCCCCTGTGGCCCATTTTGTGGAAAGGGCCGCCACGGACCCGGCGGTGAAGGCCATCAGCCAGACCCTGTACCGGATCAGCGGCCACAGCCCCTTGATCCAAGCCCTGGCTACGGCGGCGGAAAACGGCAAGGACGTGACCGTGCTGCTGGAGGCCACAGCCCGCTTTGACGAGGAGAACAACCTCTTCTGGGGCGAAAGGCTGGAAAAGGCGGGCTGCAAGGTGCTCTACGGCCTGCCCGGGCTGAAGGTCCACGGCAAGGTGCTGCTGGTGGAGCGGCTGGAGCGGGGCAAGCTCCGGCGTTATCTGCACCTGGGCACCGGGAATTACCACGAGGGCACCGCCTGGCAGTACACGGATTTCGGGCTGCTGACCGCCGACAGGGCCCTGGGCGAGGAGGCCCAGGCCTTTTTCCAGTGGCTCCAGGGCGGCCCCCCGCCCCCCAACCGGGAGCTGATCACCGCCCCCGGCCAGATGAAGCCCGCGCTGCTGCGCCTCATCGCCCGGGAGGAGGAGCACGCCGCCGCCGGCAGGCCCTGCGGCATCTTGGCCAAGATGAACTCCCTCAGCGACGGGGGGATGATCCGGGCGCTGTACCGCGCCGGCAGGGCCGGGGTGCCCATCCGCCTCATCGTGCGGGGTGTATGCCGCCTGCTGCCGGGGGTGCCCGGGCTCAGCGGCAACATCCGGGTAATCTCGCTGGTGGGGCGGCATTTGGAGCATGCCCGGTGCTTCAGCTTTGTCAACGGCGGCCAGGGGGAGGTGTACCTCTCCTCGGCGGACTGGATGCCCCGGAATCTGCAAAGGAGGGCGGAGCTGATGTTCCCGCTGAAGGACCCGGCCTGCCGCCAGGCGGCCTTGAATATTCTGGAGCTGCAATGGCGCGACAACGAAAAGGCCTGGCAGCAGCAGCCCGATGGCAGCTACCGCCGCCCGGCTGCGGGGCCCCAGCCCGTAAACGCCCAGGAGACCCTTTTGTACCACCTGGAGGAGGTGTTGGCGGGCAACCGCCTCTCCTGTTCCCCGGCATTGGCATAGCACCGTATCCATAGGAAAAGGGCGGCCCAGGCCGCCCCAGGGGAAAGGGGATTGACCATGGGGGAGACCCATTGGAGGGAACTGGTGCGGGAGGACCGGGAGGCTGTGCTGGCCCGGGACCCTGCCGCCAAAAGCATGATGGAGGTGCGGCTGTGCTACCCGGGGCTCACCGCCCTGAAAGCCCACCGCAGGGCGCACAGGCTCTACCAAAAGGGCTACGTGCTGCTGGCCCGGCTGCTGAGCCAGCGGGCCCGCCATAAAACCGGCATTGAGATCCACCCAGGGGCCCAGATCGGCCGCCGGGTGTTCATTGACCACGGGGACGGGGTGGTCATCGGCGAAACCGCCCGCATCGGCGATGATGTGACCATTTACCAGGGCGTAACCCTGGGCGGCACGGGGAAGGATACAGGCAAACGCCACCCCAACATCGGCAACGGCTGCACCATCGGCGCGGGAGCCAAGGTGCTGGGGCCCATTACCATCGGCAACAACTGCAAGGTGGGGGCCGGGGCCATCGTCCTCAAGGACGTGCCGGACAACTGCACCGTGGTGGGCAACCCTGGCCGCATTGTGAAAAAGGACAAGGCCCTGCCCAAGGGCGAGGCGGATCTGGACCAGGTGAACCTGCCCGATCCCATGCTGGAGCGCATGGAGGCTTTGGTGGGCCGGCTTACAGCTTTGGAGAAATGCCTCTCCCGCCAGGCCCAGCGGGTGGGCTGCCTGGACTGCCCCGACAAGGACCCCAACGCCCCCTGCCAAATCCGGGAGGACGGCACCCCGCCTTTCCCCGAGCATTTGGCCCGGCAGCTGGACGAGATGTGACGGGGAGGACGGGGGACGACGGGGGACGACGGGGACGAGGGGGGGGTACGCTTAGGGGCTTCGCCCCTAAGAACCCTAGCAGGGATTTCATCCCTGCACCCGCATTTGGGACGCCCGTACGGGCGTCCCAAGGGATCAGCCCAATTTATGTATTTTGACTTGACCGCGTGAAACGCGGTCAAAGGCGGGATTCCAAAGGGATGTATCCCTGCCGGGGTTTGGGGCAGCGCCCCAACGTCCCCACCCCCATCATAAGGAGGAATCATTTTGGAGATTTACAATAGCATGACCCGGAAAAAGGAGCCCTTTGTGCCGATTCGGGAGGGGAAGGTGGGCATGTACGCCTGCGGGCCCACGGTATATAATTTTTTTCATATTGGAAACGCCAGGCCCCTGATTATTTTTGACGTGCTGCGGCGGTATCTGGAGCACCGGGGGTATGAGGTGACGTTTGTGCAGAACTTCACGGACATCGACGACCGGATGATCCAGCAGGCCCAGCAGGAGGGCATCACGGTGGCGGAGGTGGCGGAGCGCTTCATCCGGGAGTATTGGATTGACGCCACCGCCTTGGGGGTCCGCCCGGCCACGGTGCATCCCAGGGCCACGGAGCACATCCCCCAGATCATCGCCATGATCCAGAAGCTGCTGGACAAGGGTCTGGCCTATGTGGGCGGCGGGGACGTATACTACCGGACCAAGGCCTTCCCGGCCTACGGCTGCCTGTGCGGGCAATGCCTGGAGGATTTGGACAGCGGGGCCCGGGTATCCGTGGACGAGCAGAAGGAGGACCCCCTGGACTTTGTGCTCTGGAAGGCCCAAAAGCCCGGGGAGCCCGCCTGGGAGAGCCCCTGGGGGCCGGGCCGCCCCGGCTGGCACATTGAGTGCTCGGCCATGTCCACCACCTACCTGGGGGACCATTTCGACCTCCCCGGGGGCGGCAAGGACCTGCTGGTCCCCCACCACGAGCACGAGATCGCCCAGACCAGCGGGGCCACGGGCCGGCCCTATGTGAACTACTGGATGCACAACGGCTTCATCAACATCGACAACGAGAAGATGAGCAAGTCCAAGGGCAACTTCTCCACAGTGCGGGACATCAGCAAGGAGTATGACCTCCAGGCTGTGCGGATGTTCATGCTGTCCGCCCATTACCGCAGCCCGGTGAACTTCAGCCGGGAGATGATCCAGCAGGCCCAGAGCAGCCTGGAGCGGCTGTCCATCGCCAAGGACCAGCTGGGGTTTTTGATGGCCGCCGCCCAGGACCGGGAGCCCACGGAGGCGGAGGCCGCCTTCATGGCCGCCTGCGACCAGGCCCGGGCGCATTTTGACGCAGCCATGGACGACGATCTGAACACCGCCGACGCCGTGAGCGCCCTGTTTGACCTGGCCCGGGAAATCCACAGGCTGCCTTTGACCCCCGCCAGCCGCCGGGCCATCGCCTACGGCCAGCGGACCTTTGGGGACCTTACCGGTGTGCTGGGGCTGCTGGAAGGCCGGGAAGAGGAAATCAGCCCTGAGGTCCAGGCCATGGTACAGGAGCGGGTCCAGGCCCGCCAGAACAAGGACTGGAAGCGCAGCGACCAGCTGCGGGACGCCATCAAGGCTTTGGGCTACATCCTGGAGGACACCTCCGCCGGGCAGAAGATCCGCAGGGGGATGTGAGGGCTGTGGGCAGGAGCCGCCCCGCCGGAGGGCTGTGGCTTTGGGCCTTGGGAGCCCTGTGCCTGGCGGCTTTGCTGTGGACAGGCTGTCACCTGCGCTGGGAACAGGAAGGGCCAGAGGTGGGGCTCAGCGCCCCCGTGGCGGCCGCCCGGGAGGGGGAGGCCATGGCCTCCCCCTGGGAGGGCCTGCTGGCGGCGGGAAAGAACCCCGGTCCCGTGAACCGGGCGGGGGAGGAGCAGCTTTGCCGGCTGGCGGGCGTGGGGCCGGCCACGGCTAAAGCCATCATGGCCCAGCGGCAGGCCTGGGGCGACTTCTCCTTTCCCGAGGATTTGCTGAACGTGAAGGGCATCAC
>JARKQO010000428.1 GCA_029974855.1 Eubacteriales bacterium | reverse complement strand
CATGACAGCATTCTCTATCTGGGGCAGGCTCTGCTGCGTTGGATGCCGAACGAGTTCTCCTCGGATCTTTTCTTCGCTTTCGGTAGTCAGGCCAAATTCACCCTGTTTCCCCAGCTGGTGGCGGTGGCCTTTGATCATTTTTTGCCAGCCGATTTCTTCCTGGGCATGACCCTGCTGGGGCTGCTGTCGTTCGTGCTGGCCTCCCTTATCCTCGTTCACCGCCTGTTTGCGCCGGCGTATTGCTACTGGGCCTTGCTCCTCCTGACTGTGTTGCCTTCCGGCTATGGGGGGTATGGGGTTTTTGCCTACGCAGAGGCATTCTTTACCGGGCGCAGTTTTGCCGAACCGCTGGTTCTGTTGGCCCTGGCAGCCATCTGGGGGCGCCACTATTTCCTCTCTGCCTGCCTGTGGTTGTGCGCCGCCCTGATCCATCCCCTGCAGGCCCTGCCCGCATTGATTCTGGTGTGGAGCTTCCTTGTCCTGCAGGACCGGAGGTGGCTGCATGCCTTGTGGCTTCCCGCCCTGGCTTTGACTCTCGGATGGCTGGGTATCTCGCCCCTGTCCGCGTTGGTGGCACCTTATGATGCCCAATGGATGGAGTGGATACGTGAGCCCAACCAGCATGTCTTCCTGCTGAACTGGGAACTGACTACCTGGTGCCATGTGGCGACGGATATCTTCCTCGTGTCCCTGGTGGCCTTTGGGCAGGGGATCCGTCTGGCAGTACTGGCCCGGGCCCTGCTGCTGACCTTGCTGGTCGGCTTTGTCGCCAGTCTGGTCCTGGTGGATGGCCTGGGCTTGGTCTTCCCCACCGGTCTGCAACTGTGGCGGGTGCAATGGCTGGTGCACTGGTTTGCGGTCGCCAGTATCCCCTTCTCTCTGGTGCAGTTGTCACGGGACGCCGAGTCCCGCAGCATCCGCTTGGGCCTGTTTGTCGCCATCGTCGCCATGGGCTTGCCCAGTGGCGGATTGGCACCATCCCCCCTGGCTGTGCTCATACTGATTCCCCTGTTCGTTTTCTGGCCCCGCCTGCGCCCTGCCGTGGGGCCGAAGATGCAGCGGCTGCTGGCGTGGAGCATTCCAGCGGTGCAGGGGCTGGGGTTGATCAAGTTCACCCTGGCGGTATTCGACGTATTCCATCGCTTTGATGAAGCCCGGGAGCAGGTGCGGCCGGAATTCATGCTGCTCTCCTATCCGCTGGTCAGC
>JARKQO010000396.1 GCA_029974855.1 Eubacteriales bacterium | reverse complement strand
AGCAAGCAGGCCCATCAAAACGCTGCGGGTGGGCGAGCAGCAGATGGTGGAAATCGCCAAGGCCATCTCTCTGCGGACCCGCATTTTGATTATGGATGAGCCCACCTCGGCCATTTCCAAATCGGAATCGGAGCACCTGTTCAAAATCGTGCGAAAGCTTGCCAGGGAAGGCGTTGGCATCATCTATATCACCCACCGGATGGAAGAGGTGTTCCAGCTGGCGGACCGCCTGATGGTAATGCGGGACGGGCAGTATGTGGATACGGTCAACGCGTCGGAGACCAGCCGGGAGCAGGTCATCTCCATGATGGTGGGGCGCAAAATTGCGGAGGTCTATCCCAAGGAGGAAAGAAGGCTGGGGGAAGAGGTGCTGCGGGTGGAGCGCCTGTCCCTGAAGGGCAACCTGGCCAATTCCCAGAGGGCCCTGTATGATATTTCCTTTGCGCTGCACCGGGGGGAAGTGCTGGGCATCGCGGGGCTGCTGGGCTCCGGGCGCACGGAATTATTGGAATCCATTTTCGGGGGACACGCAAAACGCGTCACGGGTAGTGTTTTTGTGGAAGGACGAAAAATTGAGATTACGTCTCCGGCCCAGGCCATCAGAGCGGGCATTTCCTTTGCTACCGAGGACCGCAAGGGGCAAGGGCTGGTTCTTCCCCGCTCCATAGGCGAAAACATGTCTTTGCCCAAGCTCAAACAGCTGACCGGAAGGCTGTTTATGAACAAAAAGCTGGAGCGGGCCCAGTGGCAGCAGCAGATGGACGCCATGCGCATCAAAGCCCCCAGCTACCATACCCTCACGGCGGCCCTTTCCGGAGGCAATCAGCAAAAGGTGGTGTTGGGGCGGTGGCTGATGACGCGCCCCAAGGTGCTGCTGCTGGATGAAACCACCCGGGGCATCGATGTGGGCGCAAAAGCCGAAATCTATCAGCTCATCAATCAGCTTGCCGGCCAGGGCATGGGGATGATCGTGGTATCCAGCGAGCTGCCGGAGGTGATCGGTATTTGCGACCGGATTCTGACCCTGTGCGAGGGAAGGATCACGGGCGAATTTACCCACCAGGAAGCCACGCAAGAGAAACTATTGTACGCAGCGACCCTGCGAAAGGAGGAAGCCGTATGATACAACAGGTGAAAGCCCCGTCCTTGAAAGAAAGGCAATTCGACTGGAAGGCCTTCATGAAGGCAAGCCAAAGCTATATCGCCCTGATCGCCATCTTTGTACTGGCCTCGCTGATCTGCGTGAAAAATGGCAAGAATACGTTCCTGTCTGCCCGGAACCTGATGAACGTGTTGCGGGCGGTGAGTGAAAATGGTATAATCGCCATAGGTATGACCATGATCGTCCTGCTGGGCGATATCGACCTTTCCGTGGGCTCTGTGGTGGGGCTGGTGTCCACCGGCAGCGCGGCGTTGATGGTGAACAACGGGCTGGGCTTTGTGCCCACTTTGGTGCTTTCCCTGGCGATCGGGGGGGTATTTGGCCTGGTAAACGGCCTGATCGTTACGCGGCTTAACATACAGGCCTTTATTGTGACGTTGGCATCCATGAACATCGCCAGGGGTCTGGCCCGGTTTTGGTCCAACGGCATCGGCATTCCCCTCAGCTATGGGGTGGGGGAAGGGTTGGCGGCGCCGGAATTTGAATGGCTCCAAATGCGCATTGGCGGGGTTGTGCCGGTGCCCGCGATTATTTTTGTGCTGCTGGTGCTGGTGTTCACCATTGTGATGAACCAGACCCGGTTTGGACGTCAGTTGTACGCCATTGGCGGCAACGCCACGGCGGCCCATCTTTCCGGCATCAACGTGAAGCGGGTGAAAACCATTGCCTTTGCCATTTGCGCCACGTTGTCCGCCGTGGCCGGCATGATCCACTCCGCCCAGATCAGCCAGGGCGGCCCCAACGAGGGCAGCGGCTACGAGCTGAACGCCATTGCCGCGGTGGCCATCGGCGGTACCAGCATGGCGGGGGGCAAGGGAACCGTCGTGGGCACCATGGTGGGCGCGCTGATTTTGGGCATGCTGGACAACATGCTGGGGCTGAAAGGAATCAACTCCAACCTTCAACTGGTGATCAAGGGAATTTTGATCATTGTGGCGGTTTTTGCCCAGGCCGGGAAAAAGGCGGAATAGGTTTCTCGGCCATAAACCGGGAATACGGCTGATCACACTCCAGGACACGAAGCAGTTTCTACCGCAAGGACAGGAGACTGGAATGAAAAGCACGGTAAAGGTCATGCAGACGCTTCGGGCCCGTTTGCTTGTGTCCATGGTTTTGCTGATCACCGCCTCGCTGGCGCTGATGACGGCGCTGAACAGCATGATGAATACCAAGGCCCTGGACGAGCAGGCCACCGACTATTCCAGGCAGATGCTGGAGCAGATCCAGATCAACGTGAACAGCATTGTCTCCAAAGCCCAGAATATCATGCAATACCTGTCCGAGGATCAGAGCGTTCTGGCCTATTTGCGCCTGGATAATTTCTACGACGAAAACCGGATTGAGCTTGAAACCAAGTCCAGGGACGCCATGCGCGTCTATGTGAAAAACAACAAGGAGCTGATCGGCGGCATTCTGGTGCTGAACCGCCATGGCCTGTATGCCTCCGGGGAGCTGTTTCGCACCTCCCGAAACTCCCTCACCAAAGAAAAGTGGTATCAGCAGGCTGTGGAGAGCCCCGGCAAGAATATTCTTTTCTCAAAGCCCATTGGCCGCAATATCCAAAACTATCAAAACTACAGCGCCATGGATGTGGTATCCATGGTGCGGGCGGTGGTGGAGCCGGACACCCACGAGGTGTTGGGCGTGATTTGCATGGATTTGAAGCTCTCCAATATCGAGGAGTACATTCGCGGCATCACCTTGGGCAAGAACGGATACGTCTTTTTGATGGATGAGATGGGCGAGATCGTCTACGCGCCGGTGAACGAAACCGCCTACCGCATCCGGTATGATTGGCTCAGGGAGGAAAAGACGTCGCTGTACCACATCGGCAACGCCCATTATCAGCTGATGAGCATCTTTTCTCCCCTGACCAACTGGCACATCGTGGCGGTATTCAACTCCGACGAGGTGCTCAAGCCCGTGGAGCGCCTGCGGGAATACATGATTTTGATCGGCCTGGTGATCATCGCGATGACCACCATCGCATCCCTGTTTTTTTCCTCCTCCTTCAGCAAGCCCATCAGCAGCCTGAAAATGCTGATGGGGAAGGCGGAAAAGGGCGATCTCACCGTCCATTTCGACAGCCGCTCCGACTATGGGGAGATTGCGGAGTTGGGCGGCAGCTTCAACCACATGATCGACCAGCTCCATCACCTGATGGAGCTGGTGGTGGAGGAGCAAAAGCTCAAGCGGGAGGCGGACATCAAAACCTTGCAGGCGCAGATCAAGCCCCACTTTTTGTACAACACACTGGATACCATCCGCTGGATGGCGGAGGAGCATGGGGTGAAGAACATCTCCCTATTGGTGGGCGCGCTGACAAAGCTGTTTCGCATCAGCCTCAGCCGGGGCCATGAAATTATCGGGCTGAACCAGGAGCTGGAGCATGTGCGCAGCTATCTGTATATCCAAAAGGTCCGGTATGAGCACAAGCTGAATTATGAGATCCTCTGTGAGGACCGCTTCTTTTGCTGCAAGGTCAACAAGCTGATTTTGCAGCCCTTGGTGGAAAACGCCATCTACCACGGAATCAAGCAAAAGCGCGGGGAAGGGCATATCAAGGTGGAAGTTTCTCAAAGGGATCAGGATTTGGTGTTAAGCGTCTGGGATGACGGCGCGGGAATGCCCCTGGAGCAATGCGAAAGCCTGAACCGGGCGCTCCAGGTGGATACATCCCAAAAGGCCTATAGCCACGGCTATGGCATCTTCAACGTCAACGACCGCATCCGCCTGGCCTATGGCCCTAAGTATGGCTTGCACTACTCCCTTAACGAATCGGGGGGCGTCACGGTGGAAGCGGTCCTTCCCTTTACCAACCCGTCCATTGCCTATATGGAGCGAACCATCAAGGAGGGGGAAGCCTATGTGGAAGATTTTGATTGCGGATGACGAGCCCAAGATCCAGCGCGGCTTGGCGGGCATGATCAGCCAGATGAACCTGGACGCCAAAATTGTGGGTACCGCCGAGGATGGGGAGATCGCGCTGGAAATGGCCCAAAGGCTCCAGCCGGATATTATGCTGGTTGACATTTGCATGCCTTTTCTGGATGGGCTGGAGTTGATTGAAAGGCTGAAAAGCGTAAGGGACAATATGCGCGTCATCGTCATTACCGGTCATGAGGAGTTTTCCTACGCCAAAAAGGCGCTGGAGATGTCCGTGTACGCCTTTTTGCTGAAGCCCGTGGTCATGCAGGAGTTGCGCAGCAAGCTGGAGGGGGCCATGGACGCACTGCTCCTGCAGCGCCAGCGCCACCGGTACTACGCCTTTGCCATGGAGCAGCTGGAAAAGCAAAAGGACACGCTGAGGGAATGCTTTTTTCACGACGCCATTATGGATGTGTATGATCATGACGAAATCCGGGAGCGCTGCGCGCTGCTGGACGTGGATGCGAGCAAGCGCTATGAGATGCTGCTGGCGGTGCCGGTGTATGGCATGGAGAGCAAGGCAAGCGGCGAGCTGGTTCTGCGCTATGAGGTGGAAGGCGCCATCAGGGAGCTGTTCAGCCATTGCCGAAGCTGCTGGATGTTTTCAGACAGCAGGGGGAACCTGCTGTTCGTGTATGATGGCGAGAGCCTGTTCAATCAGCAGCTGGCCAAGCAGTTGGCGGGCATTGCCAAGGAGGCCCTAGGGCTGACGCTGCGGGTGGAAAAACAGGCCCTAAGCCAGGACATGAACTTTGCGGACTGCTATGACCGGTTGATCTCGCTGGTGTTTGACCATACCGGCGTTTCCGCTATTGTGGCCTCCGCCCAGAGCTGCATTGCCAAAAACTATATGCGGCCTAATCTGGGACTTGGGGAGGTAGCGGAGGAGGTGGGCGTAACCCCCACCTATCTCAGCCGCTTGATGAAGCAGGAGCTGGGGATGCCCTTTTCCAAGTATCTGACCACACTGCGGATGGACCAGGCCGTGCTGCTGATGGAAAAAGGCATGCTGCTGAAGGATGTGGCCACCCGGGTGGGATATTCCACGCCTTACTACTTCAGCACGGCCTTTAAAAAGACCCTGAGCGTTTCCCCCAACGCCTACCGAAACGAAGGGATCAGAAGATGAAAAACCGGTGGCTGCTGATCGTGATTCTGGTGGTGCTGCTGCTGTCGGTGCTGCTGTTTGCCGCCTCCACCATGGTGAAGTATACCTCCTATTCCGACGCGGCTCCCTTCCCCATTTTGGTGGGCATCAGCCAGGCCAATCTCATCGAGCCATGGCGCGTGACCATGAACGATGAAATGGTACGGGAGGCCTCCAAAAACCCTGACATCAAGCTGATTGTGACGGACGCCGCCATGGATACCGAGCGCCAGAAGGAGGATGTGGAAAAGATGCTGGGCTATGGGATCGATCTGCTGATCATCTCGCCCAACGACACGGAGCAGATGGCGGAGTGGATATCCCAGATCCACAAGCAAATTCCGGTGATTGTGCTGGACCGGAATATGCCCGGCGCGGACTATACCCAGTATATCGGGCCGGACAATTTGCAGATCGGCAGGCTCGCGGGGGAGCATGTGAGAGAGCTGCTGGGCCGGGAGGGGGGAAATCTGGTGGAGATCAAGGGCCGGGAGGACGACCCTTCCACCCGGGACCGAAGCGTGGGCTTTCATGAGGTGGTGGACCGGCACCCGGAGATCGTGGTTCGCAAAGCGCTGACCGCCAACTGGATGCAGGACCAGGCGGAGGACCGCATGAAGGAATACCTGCCCATTGCCACGGAGCCCATTGACATTATTTTCGCCTACAACGATTCCATGGGTTACGGGGCCTCCATCGCCATGGAGTCCTTCCGCTTCTCCAAGGCGCTGATCATTGGGGTGGACGGCCTTACCGGAGAGCAGGGGGGCCTGGAGCTGGTGAAAAAAGGGATTCTGTGCGCCACCATCACCTGCCCCACCGGAGGCCAGCAGGCGGTGGAAAGCGCGTTGCGCATTTTGCGCGGGGAGACGGACATTCCCCACGAAATCATCCTGAAACCCTTGCTGATTACGGAATAAAGGGAAGGAGGCAGTAAAGCCGGCGTGCCCTTTTCAATAGCGGAAAATCGAATCTCCAGTTTGGATTATTGAAAAGCACAATGGACAGGGCTCCTCTATGATGAAAGCATCAAAGGGAGCGGCAGAAGCCGCCCCACAAAGGAGGATATACCATGAGGCGTTTTCTAAGCATTCTGCTGGCAACTGTACTCCTGTTGAGCCTCGTGACCGCGGCCACCGCCGAGACGGAGAAGAAATTCGTGATTGGCATGGCCCAGTGCAACTTGGGGGAACCATGGCGCGTGGCCATGAACGATCAGATCGCGGCGGCGGCGGCTAACTACCCCATGCTGGAGGTGATCTTTTCCGATGCGGCCCAGGACAACTCCAAGCAGATCGCCGACATCGAAAACTTCATCCAGATGGGCGTTGATTTGATCATCACCTCCCCCAACGAGGCAAAGCCCCTGACCAACGTGGTGAAGCGGGCCTACGAGGCGGGCATCCCCGTGATCCTGCTGGACCGGAAGATCGAGGGGGATACCTACACCCAGTTCATCGGCGCCGATAACGTGCTGATTGGCAAGGCCTGCGGCGAATACATCGCGGATGTGCTGCTGCCCGAGGGCGGCAAAATCTGCGAGATCAAGGGCCTGGAAGGCACCTCCGCGGGGGTGGAGCGCCACGATGGCTTCCGTGCCGGCATCGCCAAGAACGACAAGATCGAAGTGGTGGCCATGAACAACGCGGACTGGCTCCGGGAGAAGGCCATCACCGTGGCGGAGGAAATGCTCCAGACCAATGACGATGTGGACCTGTTCTTCTGCCACAACGATCCCATGGCGGAGGGCGCTTACATCGCCGCCAAGAACGCGGGCCTGGAGAAGGATATCCTCTTCGTCGGCATCGACGCGCTGCCCACCCCGGACGGCGGCATCAAGAGCGTGATCGACGGCCGGCTCAGCCTGACCATGGTGTACCCCACCGGCGGGAAAGAGGCCATTGAGAGCGCGTACCAGCTGCTGGTGGAAGGCAAGGAGCTTGTGAAGGAAATCGTTCTGGGAACGGTGGCCATTACGCCCGAGAACGCCGCGGAGGTGTATGCCTCCTTTGGCGGCAACTAAAAGCCGGCGATCCGCAAAAAAGGGAATGGGCGGGGCTCATTCCCTTTTTTGCGTACACGGGGAAGGGGAACGGGCAGCCGCGTTCCTCTACGAATCCTCCCCGCACTCTTCCCCCCAGGCCTCTTCCCCAAAGCCGCCCCGCAAGCGCCTCAGAGTCCGCTCCAGGGCGTTTTTGCTGGTGCCCCAGGGCTTTTTGTGGTTGCGGTAGTCAAACTGCCGGGTGAAGTATTCCAAATCCTTCTCCTCCCGGGCCAGGGTTTTTTTCAGAAGAGCAAGCACCGAGGCGGACAGCTCCCGCTGCCTGGAGGCGGGCAGGTGCTTCCCGGCGCTGTCCAAAAGGTCGCTGGCGTGGGGCATGCACGCACCCGGGGAGGCCTCCCACAGGGCTTTGAATTTCCCGTCGTTTTCCCAAAGGTGCAAAAAGGTATAGTAGTAGCGGTCCATATGGCCGGCCAACGTATCGCAAATGACGCAGCCTTCGCTGAACGCCCTCAGCTGCTCCGGCAGCTTGTCCTGGCCCAAGGCCCCCCCGTTTCCCCACAAAGAGGAGAGGCCAACCCCCTTGGCCCCATTGGGCAGCCGGTTCAGCTTTTTCAGGAGCTCCTTGCAGTGGGACGCGGTGAGGAGGGCATGGCCCAGGCGGTTATTCTGGGCCAGCAGTTGCTCATGATGCTCCGCGCAGATGCCCCGCTCATTGACCTGGATTCGTGAGGCGGGCTCCATGACGCTGCCTCCCAAAGCCCGTTCTATTTCCGACCGCTCATTTTTGTGGTATAGCGCGCAAAAAGGGCATTGTGCCCGGCGCTCCATCACCTCCCACAGGGGAATTGTATCCAAATGGTATTGCATCTTCCGCCTCCCTAACGGTATAATGAATCGGGTTTGTCTATGGTAGCAGATGCAGGCGCAAAGCGCAAGCCGCTCATGTTCCCGCCTTGGAACGCATACAATCAGGCGATGCGGAGCATGGGAGGGAAATACGGTGGAGGAAAATAAGCGCGTGTATCCGAGGGGGCCAGTCTCCGGGAAATGGCTCAACTACCTGCTGCTGTTCCTGTCCGCCACGGTGCTGCTGTCCGGGTTTTTCTGGCGGGGCACAGGGGACGGCGTGCAGCTGAGCCTGGTGGCCACGCCCACCCCCATCCCCACGGACGCGGTTTTTGACGAAACCCTGGAAAGCCGCGAGATGACGCTGCCTGCCAGCACCTGGTACGCGTTGCAGCTGGGGGCCTTTGACAGCCAGGAGCTGGCGGAAAAGCTGGCGGAGTCCTACCAGGCCAGGGGAGCGGCGGGCTATGTGTGGCAGGATACCCGCTACCGCGCCCTGGCGGCCCTGTACCCCACCAAGGACGACATTCAGGCGGTTCGCAACCAGCTTAGCACCAAGCACTACATTGAAACCTATTCCTACGAGATCGGGTTGCCGCCGCTGAAGCTGCGGATCCGGGGGATGAAGGGCCAGCTGGACATCATGGAGGCGGGCTTTGTCCACGGGCCGGATTTGGTGCAGGAGCTGCAAGGGCTGTCCGTGCTGATGGACCAGCGGGAGCTGGACGTGCCACAGGCCATGGAGAAGCTGAAGTCTTTGGGGAGCCAGATGGAAACCGTGTCCCTGCGGTTGGGCCAGCGCTTCTCCCCCCCCAGGCACCAGGCGGTTCAGGGGCTCATGGACTGCTTCGGGGAGTACACGGCCTTTTGCCAGGGGCTGGACCCCGGGGACAACGCCGTACAGCTTGCTACCAAGGTGAAATACCAAGCCATTGCCGCCCTGGAGGCGCTCAAGAAAATCTACGACGGGCTGGCAAGTTCATAGGAAGGATGGGACGATGACCATTCAAGAGGTAATCCGCGTTCTGGACGCCCAAGTCCTCTGCGGGGAGGACAAGCTGGACCAGGAGGTCCACACCGCCTGCGGCGCGGATTTGATGAGCGACGTGCTGGCCTTTGTGAAGGACAAGACGGTCCTGATCACGGGGCTGACCAATGTGCATGTGATGCGCACGGCGGAGATGCTGGACATCCATTGCGTGGTGTTCGCCCGGGGCAAGCTCCCCCAGGAGGATGTGCTTCAGGAGGCCCGGGACTTGGGCATCGTGGTGCTCAGCACCCGGCACACCACCTACACCACCTGCGGGCTGTTGTATGAGGCCGGCATCCGGGGCACGGAGCGCCAGGCCCAGGGGTGAAAACACAGGCGAAAGAGGCGGACATGCAACAAATGGCAATGGTGGACAGCTACCAGGTGAAGGCGGGGGATTTTCGGACCGCGGGGGAGGCCTCGGCCGCCATCAAGCGGAAGCTGAAGCAGTTGGGAATCGACAGCGCCATTTTGCGGCGCATCTCGGTGGCCAGCTACGAGGTGGAGCTGAATTTGATCATTCACAGCCTGGGGGGCACCCTTACCATGGAGATGACCCCCCGGGAGCTTCACCTGATCTCCCGGGACATCGGGCCTGGGATTGCGGATGTGGACAAGGCCCTGGAGGAGGGCTTTTCCACCGCCGGCGAGGAGGCCCGGGACCTGGGCTTTGGCGCGGGGATGGGCCTGCCCAACATGCGGCGGAACGCCGACGTTTTTTCCATTACAAGCGAGCCGGGGAAGGGCACCCTCATCGACATGCGCTTTTTTTTGCAGCCAGCCGAGGACGGGAGCCACTGATGAACCGGTAGGGAGGGAGCACCATGGTGGACAGGCGATATCATTCGGTTCGTCTGGACAAGGAGAAATGCAAGGGCTGCACCATCTGCCTGAAACGCTGCCCCACGGACGCCATCCGGGTGCGGGGCGGCAGGGCCCACATCATTGACGAGCGCTGCATCGACTGCGGGGAATGCATCCGGGTGTGCGACTACCACGCCAAGTATGCCCAAACCGATCCCCTGGCAAGCATCAACGGCTTCAAATACAAAATCGCGCTGCCGGCCCCCTCCTTGTACGGGCAATTCAAAAAGCTCGTGTCCCCCTCCCAGGTGCTGGAGGGGCTGCTGAAGATGGGCTTTGACGACGTGTTCGAGGTGGCCCAGGGGGCGGATATCGTCACCCGGGCCATCCGGGAGCGGATGCGCACCTTGGGCAAGGACCGCTATCCGGTGATCTCCTCCGCCTGCCCCGCCATCACCCGGCTGATCCAGGTGCGGTTTCCGGAGCTGATTTCCCATATCATCGACATCCGCCAGCCCATGGAGCTGGCGGCCATGGTGGCCAGGCGGGAGTTCTGCCAGAAGCACGGGGCCGAGCCCCAGGAGGTGGGATGCTTCTTCATCACCCCCTGTGCCGCCAAGGTCACGGCCATCCGCAACCCCATCGGCCACGAGACCTCCAACCTGGACGGGGCCATCTCCATGCTGGAGATCTACGGGCTGTTGGCAGGCCAGATCAAGAATTACCCCCAGGGGGAAAGGACCTCCCAGGCCACGGCCTACGGGGTGGGCTGGGCCAACAACGGGGGGGAGGCCCAGGCGGTGTCCCCGGAGAACAGCAGGGCCGTGGACGGCATTGAAAACGTCATCGGGGTGCTGGAGGAGATGGAGAACAACAAGCTCCAGGATTTGGTCTTTTTTGAGGGCGCGGCCTGTACCGGGGGATGCGTGGGCGGCCCCTTGACCTTTGAAAACAGCTATGTGGCCCGGTCTGCCATCCGCACGGT
>JARKQO010000347.1 GCA_029974855.1 Eubacteriales bacterium | reverse complement strand
ATACCGCTCTGTGCCAGGAAAACACCTTCGATGCCGAAGCCCTTCGCTGGGCCCAGGCGCTCTTTGAAACCCTGGGCCAAACCCAGCTGTTCCCTGAAAGCCTTTTCGACGCGGTGATCGCCGTCAGCGGCAGCAGCCCCGCCTATGCATACCTGTTCCTGGAGGCCATGGCCGACGGGGCGGTGAAGCTGGGGATGCCCAGGGCCCAGGCCTACCGGGCTGCGGCCCAGGCGTTGCTGGGGGCGGCCAAAATGGTGCTGGAGACCGGGGAGCATCCGGGCAAGCTGAAGGACGACGTTTGCTCCCCTGGAGGCACCACCATCGAGGCGGTCTACGTCCTGGAGCAATCCGGCTTCCGGGGCTCCGTCATCAAAGCCATGGAGGCCTGCGCCCAGAAAAGCAAGCGGATGGTCCTGGAGCAAAATCAACAATAGCAAGGGGTTCTACCATGGCGGAGCAAATGAAGACAGTGGAGATTTACACGGACGGGGCATGCTCCGGCAACCCGGGGCCCGGGGGATGGGGAGCCATCCTGAATTTCCGGGGCAAGACCAAGGAGCTCTCCGGCCATATGCCCAACACCACCAACAACCGCATGGAGCTTTTCGCCGTGATCAGCGCTTTGGGGGCCCTGAAGGAGCCTTGCATTGCGGAGGTTTATTCCGATTCCAGCTACATTGTCAACGCCTTTCAGGATGACTGGATCGGCAACTGGCAGCGCAACGGCTGGATGACCAGCGCCAAAAAGCCCGTGGAAAACAGCGATTTATGGAAGCTTTTGCTGCAAATCATCAAAATTAAGAAGCACGACGTGCGCTTCCATAAGGTGAAGGGCCACGCGGACGATCCCCTGAACAACCGCTGCGACGTTTTGGCCAAGGACGCCATCAAGGAGTACCGGCGGATGAATGGGGAAGAGGAGACGGCCGGGGAGGCCGGGCCGGCGGAACAGCCTGCGGCTGTACAGGGTAAGTAAATCCTTGATTATGTTGCAAACCCCTGTGAGCGGATCGCGGGGGTTTTTTCTTGGGTATAGGTTTGAGGAGAAGGGGAGCGCTTGAAAGACTGCTTGAAAGAATGGAGCGGAGCAATGAAAACAGGCAAAAAAACCCTTGACAGGACCTGGATTTTTCGTGTAAACTAAACCATACTATTCGCTAAAGAATACTTTTACGAATAGTATGATGTAAAAAAGGAGCTTTTTAGCATCCTGCGCATTCCTGGGAGTTGGTCCGCCATGTCCGATGTGTCCGGTTCCAAAACCACTCAACGGCCCATTTCCAAATCGAAAGCCGCCTCCAAGTCCCCGCTTTCCTACCAGGAGCAGGTGGCGGCCCTTCGCACGGAAAAGGTCCGGGAGATGCTCAAATCCCTCCCTTCTGTCTGCGCCGATTTCATCCGCAGCATCACCCTCACCACCAGCCCCCTGACCCGCATGGCCTACACCATCGATTTAGGGGTATTTTTCGACTACCTGGTAAAGGAAATCCCCGCTTTCGCCTCCAAAACGCCCTCACAGCTGGAGGATCAGGACCTGGACCAACTCACCGCCCGGATGCTGCAAGGCTATGCCGATTACCTGACGCTGTATTTCAAAGCGGACCCCCAAAGTGAATTTCCGGACCAGCAACGGCTGCTGCGCAACCATGAAAGCGGCGTGATGCGCAAGCTTTCCACCTTGCGGTCCTTTTTTGATTTTCTGTACCGGGCCCAGCGGATCTCCGGCAACGTGGCCACCTTGGTTTCCTTGCCCAAGCTGCACGATAAGCCCATTTTGCACCTCCAGCAGGAGGAGGTCCGCCGCCTGCTGACTGTGGCCCAATCCGGCCAGGACCTATCCCCCACCCAAAAACGCTACCACAAGTTCACCTTTGCCCGGGATTACGCCATGCTGATGCTGTTTTTGGGCACGGGCATGCGGGTCAGCGAATGTGTGGGCCTGAACCTGGACGACCTGGATTTTGATTCTTTGGCCCTTTTGGTGACCCGCAAGGGCGGCAACCAGGTGATTCTCTACTTTCCCCAGGAGGTGGCCCAGGCCCTACAGGCCTATCTTGCCCAAAGAATGGAAATCATACCCCACAGCGGCCATGAAAACGCGCTGTTCCTTTCCTTGCAAAACCGGCGCATCACCCAGCGGGCCGTGCAGCTGATGGTGAAAAAATATAGCGCCCTGGCAGTGCCCCTAAAGAAGAAAATGAGCCCCCATAAGCTTCGCAGCACCTACGCCACCCATCTGTATCACGAAACCCAGGATATCTACCTGGTGGCGGACGCCCTGGGCCATTCCGACGTGAACACCACCCGCAAGCATTACGCCGCCATGAGCGACCGCCGCCGCCGGGAGGCCGCCGCCAACGTGCATCTGCCCTCGGGGCCGGCTCTGCCCCAGGCTCCCGGGCCCCATCCCGTCCCCAGGGGCGGCGAGGCCGAGAACCGGGAGTCCGGGTCGGAAAAGGAGCCGAAGCTGTAAGGATTTGGGTAATATCCGGTTTTTCCCTTGCAAACTCTTGTTCGGTGTGTTATCCTATAAGCAGGGAGCCTATGTCCCAGCCTGAAGAAGGATGTGAAGGCATGAGCAATACGCGAGGCGACAGCCAGGCCAAGTTTCTGGAATACATTCAGCGTTCCATCAAGGAGGTGGGCTATCCCCCCTCCGTGCG
>JARKQO010000327.1 GCA_029974855.1 Eubacteriales bacterium | reverse complement strand
GCTTCTTGGCCCCGCCGCACAGCAGCACCGCGTCAAAGGCCTCCATCAGCTCCCGGCCCTGTTTGTCCTTGCCGATATCCGTACCGGTGACGAACACGATCCCCTCGGCCTTCATCAGCCGGGTCCTGCGGTCCACGATTTTCTTTTCCAGCTTCATGTTGGGAATGCCGTACATCAGCAGGCCCCCGGGCCGGTCCTCCCGCTCGAACACCGTTACCCGGTGCCCCCTGCGGTTCAGCTGGTCCGCCGCCGCCAGCCCGGCCGGGCCGGAGCCCACAACCGCCACGGTTTTCTCCGTGCGGGCCTTGGGGGGGCGGGGCGTGACCCAGCCATTGGCAAAGGCGTCCTCGATAATGCCCAGCTCGTTGTCCCGGATGGTCACCGGGTCGCCGTTCACGGCGCCGGTGCAGGCGGCCTCGCAGGGCGCGGGGCACACCCGGCCGGTGAACTCTGGAAAATTGTTGGTTTTCAGCAGCCTTTGGGCGGCGTGCTGGAAATTGCCTGTATATACCAGGTCGTTCCATTCCGGGATCAGGTTCAAAAGCGGGCACCCGGAAGCCATGCCGCCCAGCATCGCGCCGGATTGGCAGAAGGGCACGCCGCAGGCCATGCACCGGGCGCCCTGGGTTTGGCGCTCCGCCCGCTCCAGCAGGGGGTGGAACTCATCCCAGTGCTTGATGCGCTCCAGGGGCTCCTGGCCGGGGTTGTTTTTGCGCTCATAGTCGAGGAATCCGCTGGGCTTTCCCATCAGGCTCCACCTCCCGTCGCATGGGCGTAGAAGGCCTCCACCTCGGCCTGCTCCCTGGGCACGCCCAGCTCCTCAAACTGCGCGATGGCCCGGAGCATCCGGTCATAATCGTGGGGCACCACCTTTTTGAAGGTTGCCGCATTGGCGGGAAACCCAGCCAGGATCTTCCCGGCCTTCTGGGACCCCGTGGCCGCCAGATGGGCCCGCAGCAGGGCTTCGATCTCCTGGAGATCATGCTTCTCCCTCACGGTCTCCATGGCTACCAGCTCCTTGTTCAGGCGCAGGTACAAATCCCGGGCTTCATCCCACGCATAGGCGATGCCGCCGGACATGCCCGCCGCGAAGTTCTTGCCAGTGGGGCCCAAATTCAGCGCCTTGCCCCCGGTCATGTACTCGCACCCATGGTCCCCCACGCCCTCCACCACAGCCACCGCGCCGGAGTTGCGCACCGCGAAGCGCTCCCCGGCAATCCCCGCGATAAACGCCTTTCCGCCTGTGGCCCCGTATAAAGCCACGTTGCCGATGATGATGTTCTCCCAGGCCTTGAAGCGGCTGCCCTTGGGCGGGTACACCGCCAGCTTGCCGCCGGACAGGCCCTTGCCCACGTAATCGTTGGCGTCCCCCTCCAGCTCCA
>JARKQO010000323.1 GCA_029974855.1 Eubacteriales bacterium | reverse complement strand
ATGGAGTATACCGACCGGGATGGCATAAAGAAGCACCCGGTGGTGCTGCACCGCACCTCCTTGGGCTGCTATGAGCGGACCTTGGCCCTGCTGCTGGAGAAGTACGCCGGGGCCATGCCCACCTGGCTCAGCCCCACCCAGGTGCGGATCCTCACCATCACCGAGCGCTCCGACGCCTTTGCCAAGGAGGTGGAGGCGGCCCTGCGGCAGGCGGGCCTGCGGGCGGAGTGCGATTTGCGCAACGAGAAGATCGGCTTCAAGGTGCGGGAGGCCCAGATGGAGAAAATCCCCTACATGCTGGTGGCTGGGGACCGGGAGGCCCAGGAGCGCACCGTCACCGTGCGGGGCCGCAAGGGGGACAACGTGGGCACCATGCCCTTTGAGGAAGCCGTGGCCATGATCCAAAAAGCCAACGACGACAAGGTGCTGGACTGACATCCGGTCCAACCGCGGGGCCCCGTTCTCCCTTGGGAGGGCGGGGCCTTTTGGCTGGGAGGGGCCGGGCCTGGGCCCGGGCCCAAAAAGTTTTTATTTCCCAACCGAACCTTTTTCCCCTTCCCTTACGACTTCATAGGTGATCCCCTCTTTGTGGGGGCTTGCGCAAGAATCCGCACCAAAGGAGGGATTCGGTGGATATCGCAACCTTTGAGCAAGAGGTTTTGAAAATCGAAAAATTGCTCTACCGGGTCAGCTGGTCGATGCTGTCCAACCAGGAGGACTGCGCGGACGCGGTCCAGGAGGCCTTGACCAGGGCATGGCAAAAGCGCGACACCTTACGCAGCCCCAGAGCGTTCCGGAGCTGGCTGATCCAGATCCTCAGCAACGTGTGCAAGGATATGCTGCGCAAGCGCCAACGGCAGCGCTGGGTTCCCCTGGAGGACGAGGCCCTGGAGGCCATGGCCGGGGACACCGGCGGCTTTGCCCTGCTGGACACCTTGCAAATGCTGAGCCCGGAGCATCGGACCACCGTGATACTACACTACCTGGAAGGATACCGGGTCCGGGATATCGCGCGGATGATGGATACGCCTGTGGGCACGGTGAAGAGCCGCCTGATGAAGGCGCGGATTTACCTGCGCCAGGCGGTGCGGACAAAGGCGGATGTACAGGGAGGATTGCGCTATGAAGAAAGCTGAGCTCCGCCGGCGGCTTCAGGCCGCCGTACCCGAGGCCTCCCCCCTCTTCGGCCAGGCTCTGCGGCAGACCTTGGCCCGGCTGGCCCTGGAGGAGGGGCCCAAGGAGGAAACGGGAATGAGGAAAAAGGGAACGCCCAAGCGCCGGGCGCTGGTTTTTGCGCTGGTGGCTTTGCTGCTGGTGGCGGCTGTGGCCGCGGCGGCCACGCTGCTGGCCCGCAACGTATTTGATGTGACCATGGGGGACACCCCCGTCAACGCCGCCTCGCTGATCCACTACAATCTGGTAAGCCAGAAGGTGGGGGACGCGGAAATCACCGTCCGGGAGGCGGCCTACGACGGCATGGCGCTGTACATCGTGTACAGCATCCGGGATATGACCGCCACGGAGCAATTGGGGGCGGAGGACGAGTTTGGCAGGCGCTACCTCCGCCAGGAGGACTACGACCGCATCCACAGCCTGGGCGTGGGCTGGTGGGTGGACCACATCTGGATCGACGGGAACGCGGTGGATATGCCCAACATGTCCGGCGGGGACACTTTGCCCGGGGAGGAGCCGGGAGAGGCCTTGTATTACATGCAATACCGGCTGGACCAGGTGGATTTGTACCTGAATGGCAAAAACGTGGAGATCGCCTTGCCCATCGGGGAGCGCCAACCCCTGGAGTCCTTGGCGGTGACCCGGGAGCCCTACTCCGTGGCCAAGCCGGACAAGGGAATGGTGACCTTCCACCTGGATTGCTCCAGCCGGGAGCAGGTGGCGGTCACAACCCCCAACATCCCCACGGAGGGCCCCCGCTGGAGCGCCAAGGTGTCCCGGGCGGTGTACAGCCCCATTCAGATGTATGTGACCTTGGACTGGCAGGTGACCCCCCAGGCCCTGGAGGCCTACATCGCGGAAAACGGGGACGGCTACTACGACAACGGCGTGAAATACTGGGATTACGGCGGCCTGGACGTAGCCGGGGACGAGATCATGAACCTGCGGCTGGTGGACGGGGACGGGAAGCCGGTGTTTGAAACCGTGGACGGCTTCTACGGCTGCGGCGGCGCGGGGAATGCCCAGGCCTGGTACACCTTCCCCTATGCCAAAGAGTATCCGGATTCCATGTACCTGGCCCCGGAGGTGGACGGGGAGATTGACATGACCCTGGGCATCCGGGTGAAGTAAAGGGAGAGGCCGGGCCCTGGCCGGATCGGATGGATCAGGCGGGGTCCGGTTTTTTCGTGGGAAAGGGAGGCGGATGGCGGATGAGGAAAACCGTCGCGGCATTGTGCGCGGCTTGCGTTGTTTTGGGAGGGACCGGATGGGCCGGGGGCGTATCCCCCAGCCCGGCGGCCCTGGCCCAGGCCGTGACCTTGGCGGAGCTGAAAGAGCAGATCCCGGAAAGGTTGCGGATGGAGGTGGTGACGGACGCCGGGGAAACCGTCACCGTGGACGCGCCCATTGCCTTGCCCGAAGGGGAGGTGATGCCGGTGGCGGTGGTGAAGCGGGCCACCTTTAACACGCTGGGTTTGCGGGAGCGCTATCCCCTTCCCAAAGGCCGGGACCGCTATTTCTACGGAGCCAGCGAAGGGGATGAAGCGGAGGTTTGCGGCTCCTTGAGCCTTTACCAGGAGGAGAAGCAGTGGAAGATATCCGGCAAGGTGGACTATTCCAAGCGGTATGCCTTGCCCGAGGGCTCCAGGCCCCCTGAAAATGAGACTTCCGTGGACGAGATCATGGACTTTTTGTTTGAGAACATCCAACGGTATCACTGCGACGCCGCGCTGGACATCCGCCTGGAGAGAGCCGTTGCCATGAGCGGGCTTTGCCAGATGAAAAGGCAGAAAGTGACAGACGGAAGCGGCGTAAGCTGGACGGAATTTGTGGCCAACCCGGATAAGCCGCTGAAAAGCGGAAGCAAGGGAAGCTGGTCCCTGCGGCTCGGCCAATACATGTATGGGGCGAGGATTTTGGACACCTATCAACCCTATGGGGCATATAACCCGCCCCAAAACCCCAACTGGTGGCATAGTCCCATTTTTCTATACGCGGAATACTTGGATGGGAAAAATCATGACCTGGGAATTTGGGCGGTAAAGGAGGTCCAAATCCTCCGGGAGGACGCAAGCCTGCTGCCCTATGAGGATGTGGTGGAACGCCTTGCAAAGCGCATCCGGGAAGGCAAGCTGAAAAGCATCTACGGGCTGAACCTGGCCTATTCCCTTCGGATTGTGAAAGGCGATTCCTTTTTGGCTGAGAATGGCTTCGATTTTAACCTGCATACCCGCTTCGTTCTGGTACCGGAATGGCAGATTCTGGGCTTTGACGAAAAGGATGCCGCCACCGCCAAATCCGTGGGGTATGACCAGCCCAGCCGGGAGGCCATTTTGGACCCCAAGAACCACAGCCGGTATGAAATCGTCTACGAGCTTCGCATGGACGCGGCCACCGGAGAGTTTATTTTGGATGATGAGAGTATGGAGTATGAGCTGGACAAGGAGGAGGAGTAGCGGGCCGCCTGACAGTGGGCCCTCCGCTAAAACAGCTTCGCCCACTCCCCATACCCCCGGGCCTCCAGCTGGTCCAGGGGAATAAACCGCAGCGCCGCGCTGTTGATGCAATAGCGCAGGCCGCCCCTGTCCTTGGGCCCGTCCGGGAACACATGGCCCAAATGGGCGTCGCCCCCCTTGCTGCGGACCTCGGTGCGGATCATGCCGTGGGAGCGGTCCTTTTTTTCCTCCACGCGGTCTTGGGCGATGGGCTTGGCAAAGCTGGGCCAGCCGCAGCCGGATTCAAACTTGTCCTTGGAGGTGAACAAAGGCTCCCCGGTGGTGACATCCACATACAAGCCCGGCTCAAAATGGTCGAAATAGGCGTTGTGGAAGGGCGGCTCCGTGGCGGCGTTCTGGGTCACCTGGTATTGCAGCTCCGTCAGGGAGCTTCGCAGGGCTTCCTGGGAGGGCTTGATAAACTGCGCCGCCGGGGCCTCTGCGGTCCCCGGAGCCTGCGGGTCCACCGCCTGCCGGGCCTGGGCGAACTTGGAGGCGGAGATGTGGCAATAGCCCTGGGGGTTCTTGTCCAGGTACTTCTGGTGGTATTCCTCGGCGGGGTGGTAGTTTTCCAGGGGCTGCACCTGGATGGCC
>JARKQO010000310.1 GCA_029974855.1 Eubacteriales bacterium | reverse complement strand
CCGTTTCCTGGTTCTTGGGAAAGCTAGCCAGATGATCACAGGTGAGCAACTGGCCACCCCAGGAGCAGTTCCAGCCGGCAGGCGCCGGCGCTGGGCCGGGCACAAAACCAGCAGGCAGCTGGAAAGTGACGGTGGCCCCGGTCGCCGCATCGCTGGGACCGTTGTTGCGCACCGTCAGGGGGTAGTTGACCGTGGCGCCAGGCTCCACCGAACTCAGGGGAGGCAGGGTGACCTGCAGATCCGCTCCGGCAGCCACATTGACACTGGCACTGCCGGTGTTGTTGATGCTGTTCGGGTCGCCGGTACTGGGGGAGGAAATGCTGCCATTCACCGTGACAGTACCGCTCTCCACACCTGCCGCCAGCTGGGTGACCAGGGAGAGAGCCGGGTAGGCGCTACCGGAAGCCAGATTGCTGCTGCGGTTACAGGTGACGGTCTGTCCGGCAGCGGCGCAGCTCCAGCCGCTACCGCTGGAAGACACGTAGCTGAGGGTCCCTGGCAGAGTGGTGATGAAACGGGGATTCACTGCCGCATCGGGACCGGAATTGCTGCCATTGACGCTCCAGGTCACCTGCCCCCCGCCGGGCACAGGATCGGGTGCGCCGCTGATGGAGAGGGAAAGGTCTGCGCCGTCATTGATACTGGCACTGCAGGATTGGCCGTTATTGCCGGCATCCGTATCCGTGTCGGCAGCCGCCACGCTGATGAGTGCCGCACTGCTGATGGAAGCCCCAGTACCGGCCGAGGTGGTCAGCTTCATGACGACGCTGCCGGTGCCACTCCCCGACAACACCCCCAGGGTGCAAGTCAGCGTACCGGGGACACCGCTGTGGCTGCAGGAAGCGCCACCGGAACCATCCCCCAGTACCGAGGCAGAACCAGGCACATAGGTAGTGGTAGCAGGCAGGGGAATGCTGATCTCCGCCCCGGCGGCAGCAGCCAGGGTGGCATTGTTGGAGTAATTGAGGGTAAAGGTGATCTCTCCGCCCCGGATACCCGGGTTGGGGTTGGCCAGACACTGGGTCAGCCCCAGGTCCACATTGGCAGCGGAAGCCGCCGACACCCCAAGCATCCCGCCGAGCAGCACCAGGGGGCGCAACCAGCGCCCTAGCCCTACTAACCCAGGCCCACCAACAAACTTGCTTCCTTTACGCATGGCACCCCTTCAAAGGCCGATCCAGCCGGTATCAAACAGACCGGCCGGATGCTATGAAGGAGGGATACAAAACTCACGCACACAGGATGACCGCTTTTTCACGTTTCCTGACGGCAGTTCACCGCTCTCCCGGCCCCGACAGCTCCCCCGGGACAGGACAAGCCCGTGCCCATGCAGGACGCCACGCAGACTCCGCAAAGCCAAGCCCCGCTCAAGCTCACGAAACTCACCGCCACGCCCCGCTCTGGACCCCTGGGCTGTGAATCATTGTGAGCAGGCTAGATGAATAAACCCCAGGTGCCCCCA
This sequence comes from Eubacteriales bacterium, assembly GCA_029974855.1. The sequence goes on along the minus strand of JARKQO010000310.1, from coordinate 1,869 downwards.
GACCGGAAAGGCGAAAAAAACAGCGGCCCCGGCAAATGCCGGGGCCGGAAATAGCGTGCAGCGACTCAGCGGGGGAGAAGGCTGGGATGCCTCAACACTCCGAACTGCGTTCGGAACACGGCAGGAACAGGTAACCCTTACCCCTGACCGCTCGTAGCGGCAGGGTTGCGCCGGCATCGCTCACCTTGCGACGCAAACGGCTGACCAGGGCATCAAGCCGGTGAAAGTCGTAGTCGTAAACGTCCTCACCCAAAGCCAGAACCAAGGCCTCCCGGGATACCGCCTCTCCGGATGTCTGCAACAGACGCAACATGAACAGGCGTTCCTGGGCGGTCAGGTGGACGCTCTTGCCATGCGGCCCCATGAGCGTCCAGCTGTCATCAGACAAAGACCAGGATAGGCGCGTTTCCGTCTCCCCTCCTCTCTTAACCCGTTCGCCAGCCGGGGCGCTCGAGCCAGCTTGTCCCGGACGCAGGCGCCGCAGCAGGCTGGCCAGCACCGCCAAGACTTCCTGCTGCACCACCGGCTTGACCAGGTAGGCGTCCGCCCCCTCCTGCAATCCCCGGACCTTGTCCTCGGAACGATATAGTTCCGCCAACATGACAACCCCTACCGGCGGCCGCAGTTGTTGCAAGGTCTTCAACACGGAAAAGCCTTCCTCTCCGGGCAAGCCCGCATCCAGGATCACCACATCACAGCCGCAGCCCAAGAGGGACGCATAGAGCTCCCGGGAGCCGGAAAAGGCCCGCACACCGTAACCCGCAAGCTGCAGGAAATCCTGGATTTCCTCCCGGAAACCCAGCTCATCATCGACGATACAGACCTCAAACCGATTGCATTCCATCTTCATCCGCCCTGTGGAGTACTTGCCCCCGTATGTTCGGGGGTTCTGATTCGGGAAGCGGGATCGATTCCCGTCTATCACCCGCGGGATGATAAGAAGTTAGCTCCAGAAACTCCCTCACGGAGCCTCACGCCAGCTCATCCCGCCCCCCGGCCGATACATGGCGCTGCCCGCCCCCCAAGGGACAGAAACCGCACTTTCTGCGCCACCCCGGCAGAAGCAGGCTAAAATCCGGCCCCATGGAAAGCGTCAATCTCACCCACCATTTCCTCATCGCCATGCCGGCCATGGTGGATCCCTACTTCAACCGGACCCTGGTCTACGTCTGCGAGCACAACGAGCAGGGGGCCCTGGGGGTGATCGTCAACCGGCCCATAGACCTGACCCTGGCGGGTCTGTTCGAGAAGGTGGAGCTGGAACTCAAGGTCGAGGAGCTGGCCCGGCTGCCCGTGTATTTCGGCGGCCCGGTGCAGACCGACCGGGGCTTCGTGCTGCACCGGCCCCGGGGCAGCTGGCAATCCACCCTGCGGGTGAGCGAGGAAATCGGTCTCACCAGCTCCAAGGACATCCTCACCGCCATCGGCGCAAGCGGCGAACCCCGGGACATCATCATGACCCTGGGCTATGCCGGCTGGGGCGCCGGGCAGCTGGAAAACGAGCTGTCCCAGAATTCCTGGCTGACCGTGCCCGCCGACGCCCAGATCCTGTTTGCCATGCCCCCCGAGGAACGTCTGCCGGCGGCCATGCAGAAGCTGGGCATCAGCTTCTCCCAGCTTTCCGACGTGGCGGGACACGCCTGAGCGGATGGGCACTGTCCTCGCCTTCGATTACGGAGAAAAGCGCATCGGCGTGGCCGTGGGCGAAACCGCCCTGGGCCAGGCCCATCCCCCGGAAGTGATCAAGGCCGGCAGCGAGGCCGAGCGCCTGGCCGCCATCACCCGGCTGGTGAAGGAGTGGCAGCCGGAGCTGCTGGTGGTGGGCCGCCCCACCCACGCGGACGGCACCCCCCACGAGATGACCCTCCG
>JARKQO010000352.1 GCA_029974855.1 Eubacteriales bacterium | reverse complement strand
AGGGAGATGGCTCTGATGGTGCGGCAGCTCCCCGACGAGGGGCGGGGATTGCCGCTGGAGATCTATGCCTTTGCGAGCGGCACCGACTGGGTGTCTTACGAGACCGTTCAGGCGGACATCTTCGATCATCTGCTGGCGGTGGCCCCCCAGTTCGGATTGAGGGTGTTCCAGGAGCCCACGGGCTACGACATCCGCAGCCGGGAGGAGTAGACGACGCATCACTCACCGTGAGGCTTTCTCAAGCTGTGGCAGGGGCGGCGCAAAGGCTTCCCCGCTGGGGATGCTGGCAGCCGGAGGCTGGCGGATGAGGTGCACCGTCCGTGTAAATGGCTGTGGACCCCTTCAAGTCCCTCAGAGGGGGTTTACGGGCAATTTGAAACGCCGCGACCTGCGGCGCGGCGTTGGACTGTCGATAAAGCCGGACTCCCATGGGGAGGGGGGAATCCTCAGTCGCCTGCGGCGACAGCTCCTTTTTGTGAAAAGGAGCCTTGGGGACGGGGACGGGAAACCCGTCCCCTACAGGCAGGGCGGGTGATGGATGATCGCCCTGCGCCCGCAGGGCGCGGCGTCGGTTATGTTGTTCTCAGTCCCGCCTCCAGGCTCTGGCATAGAACAGCATCAGGATCGGGATGAGCTCCAGCCTTCCGGCCAGCATATCGAAGATCAGGACAAGCTTCGACCCGGGGGAAAACACCGAGAAGTTGCCCATCGGCCCCACCAGCTCCAGCCCCGGCCCGATGTTGTTGAAGCAGGAGGCCACGGCGGTGAAGGCGGTCACCATGTCCACATTGTCCGCCGTCATCAGCAGGGTCGACCCGGAAAACAGCAGCATGTACACGGTGAAATAGGTGTTGACCCCCGTGGTCACCTCACGGCTCAGAGGCTGGCCCTCCAGCCTGATGGTGGCGACGGTGCGGCGGGACAGCATGTAGCGGATCTCCCTCCCCACGGTCTTGACCAGGATCACCAGCCGCGAGATCTTGAGGCCGCCGCCGGTGGAGCCGGCACAGGCCCCGAAGACCATCAAAACCACAAGGACGGCCTTTGAGAATGGCGGCCACAGGTTAAAATCGGTGGTGGCGTAACCGGTGGTGGTGATGATGGAGGACACCTGAAAGAACGAGTCCAGCAGCGCCCCACCCGCATTCTTGTACATGGGCAGGACGTTCAGGGTGATGGCGGCGACGGATAC
>JARKQO010000300.1 GCA_029974855.1 Eubacteriales bacterium | reverse complement strand
CCTTCTTTTCCTGCTTCACCTCCAGGATGTAGGCGGAAATCTGCCCCTGGACCGCGTCCTTGGCCTCCCGCTCCCGCATGGCCTCGGCGGTGGCCACGTTGTTCAAAAAGCCCACAGCCATAAACAGCAGCGTGGACAGCTGGGTCACCCGCTGGGGGGCCACAAAGGGAATCTGCTTCACCAAGGGGGCGTACTCCTGGGCCCCGCCCAGCTCGCAGGCCAGAAAATCCGCAGCCTCCACCATCAGAAAGGGCCCCGCCGTCACCCGGGCCTCGCCGCGCCCCCGTCCGATGATGGGGGATACGAAGAAGGTCATGCCCCGCTTGCAAAAGTACACAAAGCGCCCCCCAAAGCGCTCCGCCTCCTTCATGCCATACAGATGGGCCCGGGCGCAGGCGGCTTCGTCCGGCCCCCGGGCCTGGCACAGGGCGCATTGCTGGCAGGTATAGCCAAAAGAGCACAGGGTCTCCCCCTGGGGCGCGGTGATGACGCAGCAGCCCAGCCCGGCGGTGGCGGAAAAGGCCCGGGCCAGCTCCCGGGCCAGGTCCGCCTCAAAGGAATAGTCCCCCTGCGCCTTCATGGGCCGCGCCCTCCTTTCCCCGGGTGTTTCTTGAGCCTGTGGGCCTGTGCCTTCATTATAGCCCGGGCCAGGGGCCCTTGTCCAGGGGGAGGGGGAGGCGGCGGAAAACCATACGGCTTCCCCATTCCCCGCCCCGTCACCGCAAGATTTTACGAAAGGCCCTTGGGAAAGTGCATCATTTTCTCCAGGAAACCACGGATTTTCCCAACGATCTGGCTGGAATTTACCCAAATCCTCTATGTATACTGAAATCACTCCAAAGAACGAGGTGCACATAGCATGTCCCAGCAAGCCATGTCCAAAAAGACCCTGCGCCAGCGCGTCCGTTGGTTTATCCAGCGCCAGGAAAGCAGCATCATCCTCGCCACGGCGCTGTACATGACCGTGGTGGCCTGCGTGAACCCGGTGTTCATCTCCGCCAACAACCAGTTCAACATCCTCAAAAACATGGGCTATACCCTCATCACCGTCACGGGGATGTCCTTGGTGCTCATCACCGGCGGGCTGGACCTGTCCGTGGGCTCCACGCTGGCCCTGGGGGGCATCATCACGGGCATGGCGTGCAAGGCTGGGGTGCCGGTGGCTGCGGCCATCATCCTGGGGGTGCTGACGGGCATGCTCATCGGCGGCGTCAACGGCTTCATCATCGTGAAGGCGAAGATTCCCCCCCTCATCGTCACCTTGGGCATGCAGTACATCGTGCGGGGCATGGTATCGGTGCTGACCCAGGGGGTGCCCATCTATCCCCTGCCCAAGGCCCTTACCGCCCTGGACCATACCAAGCTGGCGGGCATCCCGCTGGTGGTGGTGGTGGCGCTGGTCATCGCCCTCATCGGCCATGTGCTGCTGGCTCGGACCCCCTTTGGCCGCTCCGTGTACGCCTTGGGGGGCAACGAGGAGGCGGCCCGGATCTCCGGCATCAACTGCCAGAAAACCAAGCTGCTGGCCTATGTGATCACTGGGTCTTTGGCGGCGCTGGCCGGGGTGTTTATGGCCTCCCGCCTGGGCTCCGCCGAGGCCGCCGTGGGCACCGGGTACGAACTTACCACCATCTGCGGGGCCATCATCGGCGGGGTGTCCACCTTCGGGGGCATCGGCACCATCTTGGGGGCCCTCATCGGCGCGTTCTTCATGGAGGTGCTGACCAATTCCCTGACGCTGATGCGGGTGTCCGTGTACTGGCAGAACGTGGTGGTGGGCGTGGTGCTGATTGTGGCGGTGCTGCTGGATCAGTACAAGCGGGATTTGATCCGCCGCAGTGCCCTCAAGGGCAAGGAATAAGGAGGCGATACCATGACCACCCCCTTGCTGGAGGCCCGGAGCGTCACCAAGCGCTTCTTGGGCACCGTGGCCTTGCAGGACGTATCCGTATCCCTTGCGCCCAACGAAATCCTGGCCGTGGTGGGCGAGAACGGCGCTGGCAAAAGCACTTTGATGAAAATCCTCAGCGGCTCCTACCCCTGCTGGGAATATGAGGGGGAGATCCGCGTGGAAGGCAAGCCCTGCCGCTTTGGCTCCCCCACAGATTCGGAAAGCGGCGGCATCTGCATGATCTACCAGGAGCTGAACCTGGAGCTGGACCTCAGCGTTACGGAAAACATCCTCCTGGGCCGCCTGCCCACGGGCCGCCTGGGCCTGGTGGACTGGGAGGCCGCCCGGCAAAAGGCCCGGGCTGCCTTGGCCCAGCTCCACGCGGACATCGACGTGGACATCACCGTGCGCAGCCTCAGCCCCTCCTTGCAGCAGCTGGTGAGCATCGCCCGGGCCTTGGTGCGCAACCCCCGGATTCTGATTTTGGACGAGCCCACCTCCGTGCTTACGGAAAGCGAAACCCGTTCCCTGATGGGGGTGCTGCGGGAGCTGAAGGCCT
>JARKQO010000269.1 GCA_029974855.1 Eubacteriales bacterium | reverse complement strand
GAAGCTGCTGGCGGGCCGCGAGGGAAAGCTGAATCGGTCCTTCGGCAACTAACCCATGAGTCCAAACAGGCGACCGCATTGGCCCCTGGGGCGCTGCGGCGTTTTATATGCGTGAAGAACCCCCCCCGCAAAGGATGGAGGAAACCGGATGATTCACCTGTTTCGGGCTTTGGACAAGCCCATGGCGCTGGATGTGGGCAGCGGCGCGGTCCACGGGCTGGACCAAATCGCCTTTGACGCCCTCTCCCTGATTTTGGAGGGGAAAGAGCCGGATATCGTGGAAACCCTGGCGGAAACATATCCCCGGGACCAGGCCCAGGAAGTGGTGGCGGAGCTGCGCCAGCTGATCCAAATGGGCTATCTGGACACCTCCGACGATTATTCCGGCGTGGAGGTGGCGGACGCCGGGGTGGTGAAGGCCATGTGCCTGCTGGTGGCCCAGGATTGCAACCTGCGCTGCCGGTATTGCTTCGCGGACGCCGGGGAGTTCCACATGCGCAACCGCTCCCTGCTATCCGCCGAAACGGGCCGAAAAGCCCTGGATTGGCTGGTGGCCCACAGCGGCAACCGGAAGAACCTGGAGGTGGATTTCTTCGGCGGCGAACCCCTGATGAACTTCCCGGTGATCCGGGAGGTGGTGGCCTATGGCCGAGAGCTGGAGAAAACCCACGGCAAGGTGTTCAAGTTCACCACCACCACCAACGCCGTGGCCTTAAACGACGAGATCATGGACTTTCTGAACCGGGAGATGGACAACGTGGTGATCTCCTTGGACGGCCGCCAGGAGGTCCACGACCGGATGCGCCCCGCGCCCAACGGCAAGGGCAGCTACGCCTTGGTGATGGAAAAGGCCAAGGAGCTGGTGAAGCGCCGGGGTCAGCAGCGCTACTACCTGCGGGGCACCTTCACCCGCCATAACCTGGACTTTGCCCAGGACGTGCTGCACCTGGCCGACGAGGGCTTTCAGCAGCTTTCCATCGAGCCCGTGGTGGCGGAGGAAACCCTGGACTACGCCATCCGGCAGGAGGACCTGCCTTTGGTGTTCGCCGAGTACGAGAAGCTGGGCCAGGAATACCTGAAGCGCCGCTCCGACGGGCGCTGGTTCAGCTTTTTCCATTTCATGGTGGACCTGACCGGGGGCCCCTGCCTGAAAAAGCGGCTCACAGGCTGCGGCGCGGGCAACGAATACGTGGCGGTGACGGCCCAGGGCGATCTGTACCCCTGCCACCAGTTTGTGGGCCGGGAGGGGATGCGCATGGGCAGCGTGCTGGACGGCACCTTTGACACCGCCCTCCAGCTCCGCTTTCAGCAAAACCACGTGCTCAGCAAGGAAAAGTGCCGGGAGTGCTGGGCCCGGTTCTATTGCAGCGGCGGCTGCGCAGCCAACGCCCACGCCTTCAACGGGGACATCAGCCGGCCCTATGACATGGAATGCCTGCTGGAGCGCAAGCGCCTGGAATGCGCCTTGGCCATCGCCGCCCTGGAACAGCCTCCGGAGGACCGAGAGGATTTGTGAACGGAACCCCAATCAGGGTTTGCGATTTTTCCAAATACTGTTCACGCTCCGTTCATATTCCGGTCAAAAATCCGTGGTACGATAGCACCGTAACAAGGAGGGATCCAATATGAATCAACAAGCGCAACCCAAAAAAATCTTCGGGTATATCGCACTGACACTGGTACTGGCAATGGTGGTCACCGCCTCCTCGGCGCTGATCCAGATGAACAGCAACGCTACGGCGGAACCCGTTACCCTCTCCCAAAGCGCCACTGTGGTGAGCAGCCCCTTTACGGAGCCCGTCCAAAAGGTGAAGGACAGCGTCGTCGGGGTGGATAACTACGGCCTGGTGTCCCGCAGCGGCGGCATGTACGGCTTTGGCTTCGGCTTCGATTTCGGAGACGGCAGGCAGCAGCCCGGTCAGGACAGCAGCCGGGAGGTGCTGAAAGGCTCCGGCAGCGGCGTGGTCATCGCCAAGGGGTACGTGGTCACCAACTACCCTGTGGTGGATGGTCACACCCGCCTGGAGGTCACCTCCGGGGACAAGAGCCTGGCCGCCACCGTGGTGGCCTCGGACGAGTACCTGGACGTGGCCGTGCTGAAGGTGGACGGCCTGGACCTGGCCCCCGTGACCCTGGGGGACAGCGACACCCTGAACGTGGGGGACTGGGCCATTTGCATCGGCAACCCCCTCTCCTTCACCGGCACCACCACCGTGGGGGTCATCTCCGCCTTGGGCCGGGAGATTAAGGACACCACCCGGGACGTGTACGGCCGCCGCACCGAGTACGTCAACGAGATGATTCAGACCGACGCGGCCATCAACGCCGGCAACAGCGGCGGCGGCATGTTCAACGTGGCGGGCGAGCTGGTGGGCATTCCCAGCATGAAAATCGCCAGCTCCTTCTACTCCTCCGCCTCTGTGGAGGGCATCGGCATGGCCATTCCCATCAACGCCGTGAAGCCCCTGCTGGAGAGCGCCCTCAGCGGCAAGATCACCGGCGACGCGGCCTCCGGCCAAAACCAGGACGCCAACGCCCCCATCGCCTCCGCCAACAAGCCCCGCATCGGCGTCAGCGTTACCAACATGAACAGCTCCAACTACGCAGTGGCCTCCGGCATCCTGCCCACCGGCGCGTACGTCAGCGAGGTGGAAGCCGGCTCCCCCGCTGAGAAGGCGGGCCTGAAGGAGGGCGACATCATCGTGGATGTGGACGGCACCGTCATCACCTCCACCCAGCAGATGGTGGGCATCCTCCAGGCCAAGGAGGCGGGCCAGAACGTGGCCGTGAAAATCTACCGCGTCGAAGGCCTTCCCACCATCGAAAACTACGAGGACATCCCCGAAGGGGAGTACATGGACCTCACCATCGAGCTGGCGATTCTGGACAATGTGAAGCAGTAACGAGGGGAACGGGGGGGGGAGGAGACGTGCGGGGGCTTTGCCCCCGCCCCCTACCAGGGACTTCGTCCCTGGACCCATCATCAGGGCCGCATACGCGGCCCTGAAAGCTGCTGTTGGGGAAGCGTCCCTAGCGGATGAGCAAAGCCCGCGCCTTCTATCTGTTGGGATGGTGCGGGCTTTGAAGCATTTCTTTTTATTCTTTTTGGCAGCGCCGCAGGCGCTGCCATGAACGGGTTCTTAGGGCACGGAG
>JARKQO010000256.1 GCA_029974855.1 Eubacteriales bacterium | reverse complement strand
GAGGCCAAGGCCCGGGGCTCTAAGGAAAACCGCTTCTCCTTCAACGTGAAGGGGGGCCGCTGCGAGGCCTGCGCCGGGGACGGACTGCTGAAGATCGAAATGCACTTTCTGCCGGACATCTACGTGCCCTGCGACGTGTGCAAGGGCATGCGCTACAACCGGGAGACTTTGGATGTGCGCTACAATGGCAAGAACATCTACGACGTGCTGGAGATGACGGTGGAGGAGGCCCTGGGCTTCTTTGAAAACCACCCCCAGATTCAGCGCAAGCTCCAAACCCTGTACGACGTGGGACTGGACTATACCAAGCTGGGGCAGCCCAGCACCCAGCTCTCCGGGGGCGAGGCCCAGCGCATCAAGCTGTCCACGGAGCTCAGCCGCAGGGACACGGGCCGCACTTTGTACCTGCTGGATGAGCCCACCACTGGCCTCCATATGGCGGATGTGGAAAAGCTCATCGGCGTGCTCCAGCGGCTGGTGGAAGCGGGGAACAGCGTGCTGGTGATCGAGCACAACCTGGACGTAATCAAAACCGCGGACTACGTGATCGATCTGGGCCCCGAGGGGGGCGACGGCGGCGGCGCGCTGGTATGCCAGGGCACCCCGGAGCAGGTGGCTTTGGTGCCGGAAAGCCATACGGGCCATTATTTGAAGCGGATGCTGGAACGGCACAAGGAGCGCCAGGAGGAGGCCGAAAAGGCCGCCCCGGCGAAAAGGAGGGGGAGACCTCGTGCGCAGGCAGGACAGAAGGATCAGTGACCCGGAAGGAATCCGGGGGATTTTGGATGGTGCCCAGGTGTTCTATCTGGCTTTGGTGGACCCGGCCAGCCCCTTCCCCTATGTGATTCCGCTGAACTATGGGTATGAGCTGGCGGAGGGCCGGCTGACCTTGTACTTCCACGGGGCTTTGGCCGGGCGGAAGTATGAACTGCTGAAGGAAGGAAAGCTCCCGGCGGGGTTTTCCCTCTCCTGCGGCCACCGGCTTTTGGTTGCGGAGACGGGTCAGGAGACTTCCTACGCCTACCGGAGCATCGTGGGAGAGGGCTGGGTGCGGCAGCTTACGGAAACCGAAGAAAAGCGCCATGGGCTGGAAGTGCTGATGGAGTGTTTGAGCAAGCGGCCCTATGAGATTTCGGACGAGGTGGTGGCATATACGGCGGTGTTTGCCTTGGAGGCGGAAGCCTTTGAGGCCAAGGGGAATCAGGCTGTTTGATCCATGGCGGAGGCGCTCGACAGGCCCCGGGCGGCGCGATGCCGTCCGGGGCCTGGTGTTTGTTTGCACGCCATAGGGCTTTCTTTCCCTATCCTCAGACGGGCGGAGATGGTTTTCAGATGGCTCCGAAAAACTTCATGACCCCCAAAGTAACCAGGCCCAGCACAACCAAAACCGGCAGAAAGGTGATCAGCGCGGCGATGATCAGGGCAGGCATATCCCCTTTTTCAAGGGGCACCTTCTCCACGGGAGCATCCAACTCTTTTTTCGCTCTTTGGCGCGGCAGCTCGTTGAGCCTATCGAAGAAGTTCATGTCCGCTCCTTCTTGTCCAGCAAGGGGTAATGGCAGGCCACAAAATGGTCCGGCTTCAGCTCCCGCCATGCGGGGACTTCGGTTTTGCACCTTTCCGTAGCGTAGCGGCAGCGGGTATGGAATTTGCAACCCGCCGGGGGCCGGATGGGGCTTGGAATATCCCCCTCGATGACCTGGGTTTCCTTGTTGGAGCCTTCCTCGGTGGTGGGGATCGCCTCCAAAAGGGCCTCGGTGTAGGGATGCAGCGGCTCGTCGTAAATATCCTGGGACTTGCCAAGCTCAATGATGTTCCCCAGGTACATCACCGCTACCCGGTCGCTGATGAACTTCACCGTGCTCAGGTCATGGGAGATGAACAGGTAGGTCAGCCGGTTGCGTTCCTTCAGGTCGATCAACAGGTTGATGATCTGGGACTGTATGGATACGTCCAGCGCGGAAACGGCCTCGTCACATACCACAAAGGTGGGGTTCAGCGCCAAAGCCCGGGCAATGCCGATGCGCTGGCGCTGGCCGCCGGAGAACTGGTGGGGATAGCGGTGCAGCATGTACTTTTGCAGACCGCAGTTGTCCATCACATTCAGGGTGTACTTTTCCAGCTCCTCCGCCCCCTTGGGGAAGATCCCGTGGGCCACCAGGGCCTCGCTGATGAGGTTGCCCACGGTCAGGCGCGGATTCAGGGATGAATAGGGGTCCTGGAACACGATTTGGAGGTAGCGGCGCAGCTTGCGCATTTCCTCATGGGTCAAAAGGCTTAGGTCCACCCCGATGGAATGATGCTTCTCCAGGGCCTCATATCCGGGGTTTGCCATGGCTGTCTGGCACAACGCGTCCAGGGCGGCCTTATCCGCGTCCAGCTCTTTGCCCAGGGCTTGCACGGAGGCTTCCAGCTTTGCAAAGTGCTTGGCATGCCGGTCGCTCCCCTCCCCAGGGGCCAGGCCCGCCATCTGAAACCTGCTGATTTCCAACGCTTCCTTGGCTTTATACAGCCGCGAAACCACATGGAATCTCCGCATAAACAAATGGCTGAGCTTCTGCAAATCCCGGCACAGCAGCATACCGCCGGCCAATACCACCTCGTCCCTGTGCTTTTCCAACAGCGTATCCGGGGAGGTATCGCGGATGGAGGATATTTTTTGAATGATCCTTTTGGCATACCGGGGGGCATACTCATCCAGGGTAACGCCATAGTAGAAAATCTTGCCGTCTGTGGGAGTATACAGGTTGAGCGCGCAGCGGCCCAAGGTGGATTTGCCGCAGCCCGATTCCCCCACCAAGCCGAAGGTCTCCCCTTGATAGATATCGATGTCGATGCCGTCCACCGCTCTGACGAACCATTGCTTCTTCTGGAAAATATGCTCCTTCTTCACAGGAAAGTGCATTTTCACATCCTTTAGGCGGAGCAGCACCTTTCGTTCCTCAGCCATTGCTGCGCACCTCCTTTTCAGGGTAAAAGCACCGGACGGATTGATGCTCGCCTACCTGTATCATCGGCGGCTCTTCCTCCCGGCAGCGCTCCGTGGCATATTTACAGCGGGGCGCGAACTTGCAGCCCTTGGGCAAATCCAGCGGATGGGGAACGGAGCCCGGTATCGCCTCCAGCCGTTTGCCCTGGTTGCCGCTCAAAAGGGGAATGGATTGTAAAAGCGCCTCAGTATAGGGATGGGAGTAACGGGTGACCGGCTTGAAGATATAGTCCACCGGCGCCACTTCCACCACTTGCCCGCAATACATCACCGCCACATTGTCCGCCATTTGGTTGATGACGCCCAGATCGTGGGTGATAAACATGATGGAGGTGGTGATCTCTTTTTTCAGATCGTTCATCAGCCTTAGAATCTGGGCCTGGATGGTGACGTCCAAAGCGGTGGTGGGCTCGTCGGCAATGAGGAGCTTGGGCTTGCACACCAGCGCCATGGCGATCATCACCCGCTGCCGCATGCCCCCTGAAAGCTGGTGGGGGTACTGATCGGCCACGGTTTCGGGATTGGGAATTTTGACCGCCGCAAGCATTTCCACCACCTTCGCGTGGGCTTGCCTCTTAGTCATGCCCTGGTGCAGCCTGAACACCTCGGCAATCTGGCGGCGTACGGTGAAAACAGGGTTCAGGGACGTCATAGGCTCCTGGAAGATCATGGAGATGGAGTTGCCGCGGATTTGGTAGAGCTCGTTACGGGTGAGCTTGGAGATATCCCGGCCCTGAAACATGATCTCTCCGCCGTAAATCCGCTGGTTGTTCTCAAAGAGCTGCAAAATGCTCATGGCCGTCTGGCTCTTGCCGCTTCCGCTTTCCCCCACGATGCCCAGGGTTTTCCCCACATCCAGGCTCAGGGAAACGCCGTTCACGGCCTTTACCAAGCCCTTGCGGGTTTCAAAATAGCAATGGAGGTCCCTTATTTCCAACAATTTCATTGCTTCACCCTCCCTTAGCGCTCGTTCTCACGGGGGTCCACCGCCTCGCGCAACGCATCGCCGATCAGGTTAGCGGACAGCGCGGCCAGCACCACAAACAGCCCCGGAATGAACCAGCGCCACCAGTAGTACTGGATCACTGTGGATTGCTGCGCGGTGGTCAGCATATTCCCCCAGGAGGGCGTGGGCTGCGCCACGCCAAAGCCCAGAAAGGAAAGGCTCGCCTCGGTGATCAAGGAACTGGCGTAGCCAAGGGTGATGTTCACGATGACCAGGTTGAACACGTTGGGGAAAATATGCCGCCACATAATCTTCCCCTGCTTGATGCCCAGGGCCTTGGCTGCCAGCACAAAGTCCTTCTCGCGCTCCACCAGCAGCTGCGCGCGGATCAGCCGTGCCAAGCCCATCCACCCCAGTACCCCCAGAATGACCATGATCAGGTACAGCCTGCTGGATTCGGAGATCCTGCTGCCAATGGCATAGGACAGTGTCACCGCGATGGGATAAAACGGGATGGCACTGAAGATATCCGCCGTGCGCATCAGCACGTGATCCACCCATCCGCCAAAATAGCCCGCGCTGAGCCCTACGATGATGGCAATCAGGACGGAAATGGCCATGGCGATGGCGCCCACCGTAAGGGACACACGGCCGCCGTGAATGAGGCGGCCCAGCATGTCGCGGCCAAACTCATCGCTGCCCATGAAGTAACCCCGGTTCCCCCAGGGATGGATTTTGCCGTCCATGCCCATGCCGTAATTCTGAAAGTAGTCGGAAAAGACCTCCGTAAGGGGCGGCAGATTGTCCGGCAGCTTCGTCTGTTTCAGGTCGTTGGCGCCCCAGGCCACCACGCCGCCGTCCTCCAGCAGCAAAATAAAATGCTTGTAACCGGAGCGGATGGCCTTCACGGGCTGGTCCAGGTCAGGAAGGCGGGTGAGCCCGTCCTGGGAGCTGCCCCAGGTGTAGATGGCCCCGTTTTCATCCAAGGCCAGGGCGTTCCGGTTGGTGGCCGCGATGTCCACCACCTTCACGCTGCCGTCCCGCAAGGCCTCGGGCACGTTGGTATAAAACTCCGAGGACATTTCGCCAATCACCCGGACCGTGCCGTCGTCCAACAGGATGGCGATGTTGTTGTCCCCAGCGGCCAGCTTTTCCACGTGGCCCCTGACCTGCCGGGGCAGCTTAAAGTTC
>JARKQO010000336.1 GCA_029974855.1 Eubacteriales bacterium | reverse complement strand
GGCGGTGCGCACCCCGTCCGCGGCGGGAAACAGCCGGGCCGCGCTCTGGGGCGACAGGAAGCCAAAGGCGGCGGTGCTCAGGCCCCATAGCAGGTAGCCCATGCTGATGAACCATTTGCGCTTGCCCACCCGGTCGCTGAGGGCCCCCATCAGCAGCGTGGTCACGGTGGCTACCACAGCGCTGGTCGCCACCATGGCGGCGATGTAGCGGGGATCGGTGGTGATGGTGTTGTACAGGAACACGTTGAAGTACATGTTTTCGATGGTCCAGGCGAACTGGCCCATCAGGCCCATCAGCAGCAGCGAAGCCCAGAGGCGGCCGGAGGACGGCTTCATGGCAAAACCCCTTCCTTCTATGGGAAAACCCATTTTCTGCCATCATAGCACAAAGGCCCCCGCCCCTCAACGGCCAGTTTGACAAAAACCGGCGGGAATGGTATGATTTGCGAAGAAAATCAAGCCTTTTGAGGGATCAGCTGCGAAGGGGAGTTACAGATGAAGGTAGCGGTTCTCATTCCCTGCTACAATGAGAGCAAGACCATCGGCAAGGTGGTGCGGGATTTTCGGGCCCAGCTGCCCCAGGCGGACATTTATGTGTACGACAACAACTCCACAGACGGCACCGACGAAATCGCCCGGAAGGTCGGGGCCATCGTGCGCTACGAGTACCGCCAGGGCAAGGGCAACGTGATTCGTGCCATGTTCCGGGAGATTGAGGCGGATTGCTACCTGATGATCGACGGGGACGACACCTACCCGGCGGTAAACGCTCCCGAGATGGTGGATTGGGTGCTGAACCGCCAGGTGGACATGGTGGTGGGGGACCGGCTCTCCGCCAGCTACTATACGGAAAACAAACGCCCTTTCCACAACCTGGGAAACCGGCTGGTGAAGGGGCTGGTGAACGGCATTTTCAAGGGGGGCATCTCCGACATTATGACGGGGTACAGGGCCTTCAGCTACCAGTTCGTCAAAAGCTTCCCGGTGCTGTCCAAGGGCTTTGAAATCGAAACCGAGATGACCATCCACGCCCTGGACAAGAACCTGTACGTGAAAAGCGTGCTCGTGGACTACCGGGACCGGCCTCAGGACAGCCCCAGCAAGCTGAATACCTATTCCGACGGCTTCAAGGTGCTGCGCACCATCGCCCGGCTGTACAAGGAATACAGGCCCCTGTCTTTCTTCGGGCTCTTTGCGGCCCTGTTCGGGGTGGTGGGGCTAT
>JARKQO010000216.1 GCA_029974855.1 Eubacteriales bacterium | reverse complement strand
GCTGGGGGCCCAGGGGATCCAGTGCGGCACCCGGTTTTTGGCCTCCCAGGAATGTCCCATCCATGACAATTACAAAAACCGGGTGATCGCGGCCAAGGACATCGACACCATGGTCACGGGCCGCAGGCTGGGCCATCCGGTGCGGGCCCTGAAAAGCCCCTACATGAACGCCTTCCGGGATAAGGAGCAGGACCCCGGCGTTTCCAATGAGGAGCTGGAGGCCTTTGGCTCCGGGGCCCTGCGCAGGGCCGCCGTAGAGGGGGATATGGAAACCGGCTGCTTCATGGCGGGCCAGTCCGCCGGGCTGGTGCATGCCTGCCAGCCGGTGGAGACCATCCTCCAAGAGATGTTCACCCAGGCGGAGGAATGCCTCCGGGGAGTGTCCGCATGGGTCAAGTAGCCTTTGTGTTTGCGGGCCAGGGGACCCAGTACCCCGGCATGGGCCGGGAATTGTACGAAACCTCCCCCGCCGCCAAAGCCGTGATGGACCTGGCCGAGGCCGCCCGCCCCGGCACCCGGGCCCAGTGCTTTGAGGGCTCCCGGGAAGAGCTGGCCCTTACCGCCAACACCCAGCCCTGTCTGTTCACGGTGGATTTGATGTGCGCGGCAGCCCTGGGGGAGCAAGG
The DNA here is from genome assembly GCA_029974855.1 of Eubacteriales bacterium. Next base: position 1,542 of record JARKQO010000216.1, on the reverse strand, counting down.
GATTGCTTCGGATGTATGCGCGGGCTTTTCCTTAGGCGAGGTGGCGGCGGCGGCCTTCTGCGGCATGCTGGATTTTTCCAGGGCTTTTGCCTTTGTCCAGGAGCGGGCCCGGCGGATGCACGCCTGCGCCCAGGCGGCCCCGGGCTTCATGGCGGCGGTGCTGCGGCTGCCCCCAGAAACGGTGGGGGTGCTGTGCAGCGGCATGGAAGGAGTCTACCCCGTCAACTTCAACGCCCCGGGCCAAATCGTGGTGTCCGGGGCTCTGTCCCAAAAGGACGGCTTTTTCCAGGCTGTGGCGGAGCACAAGGGCCGGGCCATGCCCTTGGCGGTCAGCGGGGCCTTCCACTCCCCCTTCATGAAAGAGGCGGCGGAGGAACTGCTCCTTTGGCTCCGGCAGGAGCAGATGAACCCTCCGGCCCTGCCCCTGTACGCCAACAGCACCGCCTTGCCCTATCAAGGGGACTTGGCCGCCCTATTGGCCCGGCAGGTGGACCACCCGGTGCTCTGGGAGGATACCGTCCGCCACATGGCCCAGGCGGGAGTGGAATGGTTTGTGGAACTGGGGCCCGGCACGGTGCTTTCCGGCCTCATCGGCAAGATTTTGCCAGAGGCCAAGGTTTTGCACGTGGAGGACGGGGCCAGCCTGGCCCATACTGTGGCTACACTCAAAGGGGGAGAAGCCTGATGCGGGAGAAGGTAGCGCTGGTGACCGGGGGTTCCCGGGGCATCGGCAGGGCCGTGGCCCTGCGCCTGGCCAAAGAAGGGGCCCATGTAGCCTTCCTGTACGGGGGCAACGAGCAGGCGGCCCAGCAAACCCTGGAGGAGCTGTTGGCTTTGGGAGGCAAGGCCCTGGCTTTGCCCTGCGACGTGGGCAACCTCAGCGCCGTGGAGGCGGCCTTTGCCCGGATCAAGCAGGAATGGGGCCCGGTGGAGATTTTGGTGAACAACGCCGGCATCACCATGGACGCCTTGACCCCCCGCATGAGCCGGGAGGCCTTTGACAAGGTGGTGCAGGTGAACCTGAACGGAGCCTTTTACCTGATCCGCACCGCCTACGGGGATTTCCTGCGCAGGCGCTGGGGCCGCATCGTCAACATCTCCTCGGTGTCCGGGCTTATGGGCAACCCCGGCCAGGCCAATTATTCCGCAGCCAAGGCGGGGCTCATCGGCCTTACCAAGACCAACGCCCAGGAGCTGGCGGCCCGGAATGTGACCTGCAACGCCGTGGCCCCGGGCTTTATTGAGACGGACATGACCCGGAAGCTGGGGGACGCGGTGCTGGAAAGGGCCGCCGCAAGCATCCCCCTGGGCCGCATGGGCAAGGCGGAGGAGGTGGCCGCAGCGGTGGCCTTCCTCTGCGGGGACGAGGCGGCCTATATCACCGGCGCGGTGCTCCAGGTAGACGGCGGACTGTACATGTGAGGTGAAAGCCATGAGGCGGGTATTGGTTACCGGCATGGGGGTCATTTCCCCTGTGGGAAACTCCCTGGAGGAATTTTGGAGCAACTTGCTGGGGGGCCTGTGCGGCATCGGCCCCATCAC
>JARKQO010000213.1 GCA_029974855.1 Eubacteriales bacterium | reverse complement strand
GCTGGCCGATGATAAGGTGTATCCCCGGGTGACGCCGGCATCCGTGCGTAAAATCATCCGGGAATACGGGGGGTGTTCGCATGATCGTTCCTGAGGCTTCGCTATCCACCCACCGCATCCTGGTCTGCTGCGGAACCGGCTGCCTGGCCAACGGGGCCTGGGAGGTGTACCAGGCTCTGCGCTCCAACCTGCAGGGCCAGCCGGCCAGTGTGCACCCGGTGCGGGAAGCCGCAGCCACCGGCTGCCACGGCCTGTGCTCCCGGGGGCCCTTCGTGCGTATCCTGCCTGAAGACATCGTATACTGCCAGGTCCAGGCCGGCGACGTGGCGGAGATCGTTGCCGCCACCCTGGAAGGCGGGCCGCCGGTCAAACGCCTGCTGTTCCGGGATATCCAGACCAGACAGGTCCTCACCCGGCCGGGAGACTTCCCCTTTTACCGGCAGCAGCACAAAATCGTTTTACGAAATGTGGGGGAAATCGACCCCACCTCCCTGCCGGATTACCTGGCCCGGGGGGGCTACCGTGCTTTGGAAAAAGCCCTGCTCATGGAGCCTGATGACATCATCAACGAAGTGATTTCCGCCGGCTTGCGCGGCAGGGGCGGAGGCGGCTTCCCCACCGGGGCCAAATGGCGCGCCTGCGCCCAGGCCTCCGGGACGCCGCGCTATATCATCTGCAACGGCGATGAAGGCGACCCCGGGGCTTTTATGGATGAAAGCGTGATGGAAGGCGATCCGCACAGCGTCTTGGAGGGGATGATCATCGGCGCCCGGGCGGTAAACGCCTCCCAGGGCTTCATTTACGTCCGCGATGAGTATGCCCGTTCGATCATCTGCCTGCAAAAAGCCCTGGAGGACGCCCGCAGCGCCGGCTTTTTAGGCCATAGAATCCTGAACCGCGATTTTTCCTTTGACATTGAACTGGTGCGGGGCGGGGGAGCTTTTGTCTGCGGGGAGGAAACAGCGCTGCTGGCCTCTATTGAAGGCAATGTCGGCGAACCCCGGGACAAATACCGCTATCCCACGGAGTCGGGCCTGTGGGGGCAACCCACGGTTATCAACAACGTGGAGACCTGGGCCAATATTCCCTACCTGCTGGATAAGGGCGCTGTCCATTTCGCCTCCCTGGGCACAGCCGGGAGCAAAGGCACCAAGGTGTTTTCCGTGGTGGGGAAGGCGGTCCATACCGGATTGGTGGAAGTACCCATGGGCACCTCCCTGCGCCGTATCATTGCGGATATCGCCGGCGGTGTGCCCCGGGGACGCCGCCTCAAGGCGGTGCAGACCGGAGGGCCCTCGGGAGGATGCATCCCGGAGGCCATGCTGGACCTGGAAGTTGATTTCGACTCCCTGACCGGGGCCGGTTCCATGATGGGATCGGGCGGGATCATCGTGATGGATGACCGCACCTGCATGGTGGAAGTGGCCCGCTACTATATGAACTTTCTGGCCGGTGAGTCCTGCGGTAAATGCCTGCCCTGCCGGGAGGGCATCGATTACCTGCTGGGCATCCTCACCCGCATATGCCACGGCCGGGGTGAAGCAGCCGATCTAGAACGCCTGCAGGACGTCTGCGCCACCTTGCAGACGGCCTCCCTGTGCGGTTTGGGCAAGACCGCCCCCAACCCGGTTTTGTCGACTTTAAAATACTTCCGCGAGGAATACCTGGCCCATATCGTGGAACACCGCTGTCCCGCCGGAATATGCCGCGATTTGACGACATTCTCCATCGACCCCGGGATCTGCAACGGCTGCACCCTTTGTTTAAAATCCTGTCCGGTGGAAGCTATCGAGGGAGTTGCCAAACAGGTGCATGTCATTGATCAAAACCGCTGCATCCACTGCGGGGAATGTTTCGAACAGTGCCGCCAGGATGCGGTAGTCATAGGGGGGCGATAACATGAAGATAGTCATTGACGGCCGCGAGATCGAAGCTGAACCCGAAGCCACCATATTGGAAGCCGCCCAGGCGGCGGGCATTTTTATACCCACCCTGTGCCATCACCCTGCTTTTGGTGGCCAGGGACACTGCCGCATGTGCATGGTGGAGGTGGAACCCCCCCTGCGTCTGGTAGCCTCCTGCACCCACCCGGTTTTTGACGGTAT
>JARKQO010000175.1 GCA_029974855.1 Eubacteriales bacterium | reverse complement strand
GCCCAGCACGCCGCCAGCGGCGGTGACGAAGAGGATGGGGCCGGTGACTTTCAGGGTATCGTCGGTAAGGGCGTAGAAATCGCCCATCTTCCCGGCGGAAGCCATCAGGATCACGCCAAGCAGCACGCCCACGGCCAAGGCCATGATGGGGGTGCCCAGGAAGGTGATGAAGGGAACGCTGACCTTGGCCATGGCCAAGGCGGAGCTCAGGCCCATCAGAAAGATGGGAACCACGATGGGGGCAAAGGACATCAAAGCCCCGGGCAGCTTGCCGTAGCTGGCCACCAGCTCCTCATAGCTCTGCACCACGGCTCCGTCATCGGCGGCCTGCTCGCCCCGGGACTTCACCTTCTTGCCAATGAGCAGGGCGAAGATGTAGCTGGCGATCAAGGGCAAAATGGAGCACAGCGCGCCGATGGCCATGATCAGCAGGAGGTTCACCGGCTGCTGCAGCCCTTCAAACAGGGTGTTGGCGGCGGCAATGGGGCCGGGGGTGGGGGGAATGAAGCAGTGGGAGATGTACAGGCCCAAAGACAGGGCCACAGTGGAGGCGGCTGCGGAGCGGCCCGTGCGCTTCACCAAGGCCTTGCGGATGGGGTTTAAGATCACGAAGCCGCTGTCGCAGAACACGGGGATGGAAACGATCCAGCCCATGATCAGCATGGCCAGCTCGGGGCGCTTTTTGCCCACCCACTTGACCACCGTGTCCGCCATTTTCAGGGCGGCCCCGGTTTTCTCCAGCAAGGTGCCCACCAGAGCGCCCAAGATGATGACGATGCCGATGCTGGTGAAGGTGCCGGAGAAGCCCTGGCCGATGATGGTGGGAATCTGCACCAGCTCAATGCCCGCCACGATGGCCAGCAGCAGGGAGACCAGCATCAGAGACAGGAAGGCGTGGACCTTGAACTTGGAGATCAGCAGGATCATGAGGATGATGGCGATGACAAAGGCGATGAGAAGGGGAATGCCAGTCATAGAACTGCCTCCTTTTTTGGGAACGGACCATGCTGCGGAGCGTCCGTTCGTTGTCTGTGTCCCCATTATAGGAAATTCCCCCGGGAGCTGTCCATGATATGGGTACCAAAGAGCATTGGTATGGGGAACAAAAATGCCCTGCGATGGACGGACATTACGATTCCCTGTACCAATGGGCCCGGGTATGGTATACTGGGGCCAGCATCAGGGGGTGAAAAGCATGGATATCTCAAGGGATATCGCCCAGGAGATCATCGACGAGGTGGGGGGCGTTCTGGGCCAGCAGCTGAATTTTTTTGACGCCAGGGGCTATATCCTGGCCAGCGCCACCCCGGAGCGGGTGGGCAGCCTCCATGAGGGGGCGGCCAAGCTGATCAAGGAGGGGCTGGAGGAGCTGATCGTATACGCGGACGACCAGTACCTGGGGGCCCGAAAGGGCTGCAACCTGCCCTTGGTGATGGACAAGGCCCTGGTGGGGGCCATCGGCATCACGGGGGAGTACGAGCAGGTCCGCAAGTACGGCCAGATCATCAAGAAGATGACGGAGATTTTGCTGCGGGACCATGACGAGCAGCAGCGCAAGAAGATCGAGGGGCGCATCCGCACCCGGTTTCTGGACGACTGGATTATGACGGAGCAGAACCTGGCGGACCCGGCGTTTTTGCAGCGGGCCCAGGCCCAGGATATCGACGTGAGCCTGCCCCGCCGGGTGGTGGCCATGCGCATCGTGGACATCCTGCGCTACAGCGACAGCCCCACGTGCCAGGAGACCATCGACACCATCAACCGGCGGGTGCGCCAGACTTTGGGGCGCATTCCGGGGGCCATCTTCTCCAAAACCCCTTCGGTGATGCTGTGCCTGCTGCCGGCCCAGGAGGACGAGGCCTTGGTTCAGTTTGTGCAGCGGGTCTTTGAGGACATTTTGGCCAAGTACGGCATCCCCCTGATGGCGGGGGTGGACAGCGCCGGCGGCGGGGAGCCGCCCTCCATCCACCACGCCTACCAGCAGGCCATGAAGGGGCTCCAGGCCTGCCCTGCCCGGGAGGGGAGGCGCATCCTGTTTTATGACGATATCACCTACGAGCTTTTTTTAGAAGAGGTTTCCCCCGGCGCCAAGAAGCTGTTTGTGAGCCGGGTGTTTCGGGGCATGGGGGAACAGGAGGCGGACGAGTACGCGGCGCTGCTGGGCACCCTGTACGAGATGGACGGCTCCATCACCAAAACCGCCAACGCCCACTTCATCCACAAGAACTCGCTGCAATACAAGCTGAACAAGCTGGCCAGGCTCACAGGGCATGATCCCCGCTCCTACGGGTCCATTCCCCTGTACACCCTGGCCATGCTGTTTCGCAAGGAGTAGGGGCGAAGCGGAAAGAAAAGGGGCGAAGCGGAAAGAAGAGGGCGAAGCCCTACCGGATGATGTCCGTGCCCATATAGGGCCGCAGGGCCTCGGGCACCGTCACGGTGCCGTCCTCGTTCTGGTAGTTCTCCAAAATGGCGGCCACGGTGCGGCCCACCGCCACGCCGCTGCCGTTTAAGGTGTGGGCGAACTGGGGCTTGTCCTTGGGGTTCTCCCGGTAGCGGATCCCAGCCCGGCGGGCCTGGAAGTCCTCGCAGTTGGAGCAGCTGGAGATCTCCACATAGCGGCCGTAGCTGGGCATCCATACCTCCACGTCGTAGGTTTTGGCCGCGGAGAAGCCCATGTCCCCGGTGCACAGGGCCACCACCCGGTGGGGCAGGCCCAGCAGCTGGAGCACCTTCTCCGCCTGGCGGGTCATGGATTCCAGCTCCTCGTAGCTCTGCTCGGGCTTGGCGATCTTTACCAGCTCCACCTTGTTGAACTGGTGCTGGCGGATCAGGCCCCGGGTGTCCCGGCCCGCGCTGCCCGCCTCGGCCCGAAAGCAGGTGGAGTAGGCGCAGTGGCGGATGGGCAGCAAGGCCCCGTCCAAAATCATCTCCCGGTACATGTTGGTGACGGGCACCTCCGCCGTGGGGATGAGGAAGGTGTCCTGGTCCACCTTGTAGGCGTCCTCCTCGAACTTGGGCAGCTGGCCGGTGCCGGTCATGGCGGCCCGGGTGACCATGTAGGGGGGGTACACCTCGTCGTAGCCGTCGGCGGCGTGGGTGTTCAGGAAGAAGTTGATGACGGCCCGCTCCAGGCGGGCCCCCAGGCCCCGGTAGAAAGTGAACCGGGCACCGGAAACCTTGGCGGCGGTGTCAAAATCCAGAATTTTCAAATCCGTGCCGATGTCCCAATGGGGCTTGGGCTCCCAGGGAAAGGAACGGGGCTCGCCCCAGCGGCGCTGCTCCGGATTGTCCCGCTCATCCTGGCCCACAGGCACGCTTTGGTGGGGGAAGTTGGGCACGTTCATCAAAAACCGCTCCATCTGGCCATCCAGCTCGGCGATGTCCGCGTCCAAAGCGGCGATCTTGTCCCCCAACAGCCGCATTTCCTCCATGATGGCAGCGGTTTCGCCGTCCTCCGCGCCCCGCTTCTTGGCCTCTCCGATGCGCTTGGAGGTGGCGTTGCGCAGGGCCTTCTTCTCCTCGGCCTCGGCCATGAGGCCGCGGCGGGCGGCGTCCTGGGCCAGAAACTCCTCCAAAGAGATATCCTTGTGGCGGGCCTTCAGCGCGTCCACCAGTTCCTGGGGGTTTTGACGGATCCGTTTGATGTCCAGCATGGGAATCCCTCCGATTTCTGTTTTGGGAAATAAAAACGCCCCGCCGCTATGGATTTCCATAGCCACAGGGACGGAGGACGCTGCTCCGCGGTGCCACCCGGCTTAAACCCCGGGCAGGCCCGGCGTTTCACTTTGCCGCGCTGTACAGGGCGCACCCCGCGGCTCCTCGCCGCCGGCTCCCGTGGTGGAAAGGGCAATCCTCGCCGCAGCCTCGCACCGGACGGCTGCTCTCTGAAGGCGTTGGGATTCCCGGGCCACGGTCATGGCCGTGTGTTGATGATAAACGCTTTCCCCGCCCTTGTCAAGGGTTCAGGGCAGGGGATGGGGGGAAATATCCGTCATTTTGTCCACGGGCATCAAAAAGCATACCCCATGGGCCGGGGTTTTCACCCCCGCCTTTTCCTTCACGGCCTCCATGATCCGCAGGGCGGTGTCGGCCTCCACCAAGGTCAGCACCATTTCCTTTTCCAAATCCACGGTGATGCCCATGATGGTTTTATTGGTGGTGCCCTCTCCCCGGCCGTTGAGGATGGTGGCGCCGCTGGCCCCCAGTCCCCGGGCGATGTCCACGATCTCCTGGGAAAACCCCGCGTTCACCACGATGAAAAGCGCCTTTGGGTTCTTCATGCTTCGTATCCTCCACACCGACTAATGGGACAGGCCTTCCACGGGAATGGTGAAGGCGATGCCCGTATTGGGCTTGTGAAAATGAAACTGGTCTGTCAGGAGGGCCAGGGCCGCCTCGGTCTTTTCCCTGGGCATCAAGAGGGTGAGGATGACCTTGTGCTCCTCAGGGGCGAAGCCGAAGGCGTCCGCAAAGGCGCTGGCATTGACGGAACCCTTGGCATAGAAGCAGTTGGCCATCTTGCAGCCCATCTTGCACAGCGCCTCCAAAAGCGCCGACTTTTTCTTCCGGTCGGCGATGACCACCAGGAAACGGATCTCGTCACTGTTCACCTTTGAGTCCCTCCATGGCTACACATCGTTGGTGATATTCCTCGGAATCCGGGTCTGCCAGGGCACAGAAATCCTCCAGGTCTTCCAGCTCCTCATCCAGATCGTCCTCCAGGGCCTTTTGCATCTTGCGGAAGCGGACGTCGTACAGGATGCCCAGGCACTGCACCGCGATCAGCGGCGTAACGGAGATAAAGGCGATGATGCCAAAGCCGTTGGTGAGGATGGATTGGGCCGAGGGCCCGGCCCGGTTGGCCACCGCCTGGGCCACCCCCAAGGTCAGGGGCGTTAAGAAGGCCGAGGTCAGGGCCCCGCCGCTGACGCCCCCGGAGTCGAAGGCCAGGCCCACAAACAGCTTGGGGGTAAACTTCATCATGATGATGGCAATGAGGTACAACGGTACCAAGAAGTACAGGATGTTGATCTGGGTGAGGATTTTCAGCATGGACAGCACGGAGGCGAAGCCGATGCCGATGGCCAGGGTCATGCGGATAGTGAGGTTCTTGATGTGGCCGTTGGTGATCTCCTCCAGCTGGTCCCCCAAAACGGTGACCGCCGGCTCCGACAAGGTGATGGACATGCCCAGAATAAAGCCCACCACCAACAGCATCCATTGAAACCAGTGGGGCCGCAGGGGGTCCAAAAACACCTCTCCGATGTACTTGCCCGCGAAGGCGAAGCCAAACTCGATGCAGGAGAGGAAGATCAGCAGGCCCAGATACACCGGGATAGCGCCGATGAGCAGCGTCAGCAGCTCTTTTTTGGGCAGCTTGATCAGGAAGAACTGGAAGGGCAAAAACAGCAAGATGATGGGGGCCAGCACCAGCACCACGTCCCAGGCGTTGGCCAGGAAAATCTGCAAAAGGCCCTGGGCCGCCCCCGGATCGTACACATTGGCAGGGGGCACCACGCCGCCGTGGGCGATTTTCAGGATGATGCCGTAGAGGAACATGGCCAAAATGGGGCCTACCGAGGCTAGGCCGATGATGCCGAAGGTATCGTCGTTGGTTTTGTGCCTGGACATGGTGGTGGAAACGCCCAGGCCCAGCACCAGAATGAAGGGCACGGACACATCCCCGGTGGTGGCCCCGCTGCCGTCAAAGGCCAAAGCCACAAACTGCTCCGGCACGAAGATCACCGTCAGGAACACCGCCGCGTACAGGGCGGCAAACACGATTTTGATGTTCAGATCCTTCATGATCCGGTACAGGGAGAAGCCCACGCAGACCCCGATGCCCGCCCCCATGATCCAGATGAAGGTGGTGACGTCCACGATGTCCAAAATCATGTGGGCCTGCCGGGCCAGCACCCCGATGGCGGGCTCCGCCACAGTGGCCAGAAGGCCGAAGAGCAAACCGAAGAAGATGATGAACACGCCCTTTTTCAGCTTCCCCAAGGAGCCGCCCACCATCTTCCCAATGGGCAAGATGCTGTTGTCCAGGCCCACCAAAAACAGGGCCTGGCCCACCACCACACCCGCATAACCGATTACCAGCTTCACGTAGTCATAGGGATCGGGCATGGGAGCCACGAACACGCAGATGACGATCATGATGCCGGCCAGGGGCAAGGAGGATAAAAATGTTTCTTTGATGGTGCGTAATGTCTTCACGATGACTATGATAGCACAGAAGGAAGCGGAAGGCAAGGGATGCCCCGGGGGGGCGGCGCGGCAGGACACAAAGCGTCATAAAATACCTTTTTTCGCCAAAAAGCCCCAAGAGGACCATGGAAATGGTATACTATTCCCACCAAGAACAGGGGAGGATTTTGCCATGGAGTGGTCAATGGTGGACTGGGGCATAGTGGCAGCCATCGCGGCAGGGGTGTTCCTCTTGATTTGTATTCTGGGCTACGTGAAGGCCCCGCCGGATGAGGCGTACATCATCTCGGGCATCCGGCGGCGGGTGGTGATCGGCCGGGCGGGGGTGCGGATTCCCTTCTTGGAGAGGATGGACAAGCTGAGCCTGAAAATGATGTCCGTGGACGTAAAAACCAATTCCTATGTGCCCACGGCGGAGTATATCAACATCACTGTGGACGCGGCGGTGAAGCTGAAAATCGGGACGGAAAAGCACATGGTGGCCGTGGCGGCCCAGAACTTTTTGAACCAGACGCCCGCCTATATCATCGGAACCGTGCAGGACGTGCTGGAGGGCAACATGCGGGAGATCATCGGCCAGATGCGCCTGGAGGAGATGGTGACCAACCGCAAGACCTTTGCGGAAAAGGTGCAGGAGAACGCCGTCCCGGATCTGCAGAGGATGGGCCTTGAGATTGTCAGCTTCAACGTCCAGAGCTTTTCGGACCAGAACGGCGTGATCAGCGATCTGGGCATCGACAACATCAGCCAGATCAAGAAAAAGGCCGCCATCGCCAAGGCCGAGGCGGACAAGGAGATCGCCAAGGCCCAAGCCCAGGCCAGCAAGGAGGCCAACGACGCCCGGGTGGCGGCGGAGACCCAGATCGCCATCCGCAACAACGACCTGCTGATGAAGGAGGCGGAGCTGCGGACTTTGGCGGACATCAAGCGGGCGAACGCGGACGCGGCCTATGCCATCCAGCAGGAGGAGCAGCGCAAGACCATCGAGATCAAGACCGTGGACGCCAACATCGCCCAGCAGGAGCGGGAGGCCGTTTTGAAGGAGCGGGAGGTGGAGGTCACTGAGCGCACTTTGGAGGCCACCGTGAAGAAAAAGGCCGAAGCGGAGCTGTACGAGCGGCAGAAGAAGGCCGAGGCCCAGCTCTTTGAGCGGCAAAAGCAGGCGGAGGCGGAGCTGGCCGAGGCCCAAAGGGAGGCCGAGGGCCTGCGGCTGAAGGCCGAGGCGGAGCGCTACCAGCGGGAGCAGGAGGCCGAGGGCGTGAAGAAGCTGGGCCTGGCCCAGGCGGAGGCCATCCGGGCCAAGGCCATCGCTGAGGCGGAGGGCATTGACAAAAAGGCGGAGGCCATGCGCAAGTACGGCGAGGCCGCCGTGCTGGAGATGTACTTCGCGGCCCTGCCGGAGATCGCCCGCAACGTGGCGGAGCCCCTGAGCAAGGTGGATAAGATCACCATGTACGGGGAGGGGAACAGCGCCAAGCTGGTACAGGACATCATCCAGTCCACCACCCAGATCTCCGAGGGCTTCACCCAGGGCATCGGCATTGATTTGAAGAGCCTGCTGGCGGGCTTTGTGGGAGGCCGGATGGGGGTGACGGCCGGGGGGCCGGCGGGGTCCGCCGCCGTGGAGGCTCCTGCCGCGCCGGTTGCGGCGGTTGCGCCCGGGGAAGCTGCCAGGGAGGAGAAGGGGAAAAAATAGCTGTACTATAAGTACAGTATAAGGAAAAGCGGCAGTTCCCCCCTGGAGCTGCCGCGCTACCGGCTATGCCTTTGCCGGAAAAGAATGGGCGTCCAGACGGAGCGGAAGCGTTTACCACTTAGAAAGACCGATGTACACGGCATCCACAACGGGTATGACCATATCGTTCCCCTGTGCGTCCCAATAGGTCTCAGATCCGATGATTTTTGCGATCTTCACATCGATCTTATCCCCACTGCACAGTGCCGGGGCGCAGTAATCCGTACCCTTGACGTTGAATGTCCAATTCCAGTAATTCGGCATTCGCACCAGCAACCACTGGCCCTTGCCCATGTAGCAAAGGGCATTGAGATCATCCTCCGTGGAATCCTCCTCACGCTCAAAGCGGCAGGTGAACTTATAACTTCTGAGGGAAAACGCGGAAGGGTTGGCCGCGTTTTTCTTCAGCGCTGAGTAACTGATTTTCACCGGGGCATACACCGCGTCTGAACCTTTCAAATGATACCATTCGCCAAAGCTACTTACCCCGTTCGCCTCAAACCCGTTCGCCCGCTCAAACATCTTGTATGCCTCCGCGGTCTGCGAGGTGAAACGGTTCATATTGCTTTTGCTGGTCATGTATCCAAGCTCGATCAGCCGCTCACGGATTCCTATGATTATGTAGTCTTCATCGCCTTCCCTTACTTTGTATCGGCTCATGAGACCCGCATAGCCCGCCGTCGGCATGACACAAGCCCATAGCAAAACCGCCAACAGAACGAAGCAAAAAGCTCTCTTTTTCATCGCATGTCCCTCTGCTTTTTCAAAAGCGCTTATTTACAAAACTCAAAGCCGTAGATGTCCCCGACTTGCACGGGCGTGTTTTTCAGCGACGTTTCCAGCGAAACCCAGTCCTCCTCTTCCTCATCAAACCGGTAGATGCGCCAGTATTCGCCATTCTTGTCATAATCGGCCTTTTTTCCGTTCACCGTGGTCACGTTAAACCCCCAGGAGGCCTCCTCCCCGTCAATCAGTTCCACCCCCAGCAGCGCGTCCAGCAGGTTGGTTTCATCGGTGTAGACGAAAAAGAGAGCGTCCGTATCCACGCTGCCCGACGCCACGTAAACCAGAAGGGTGGTGGAGCCATCGCCCAGCTCCTTTTCAGGCAGCCCGTCCCCCTCTTCCCCATAGGCCGCGAAAGCACAAAGGACCAAAACCAGAACCAACATTGCCGCCACAAGCTTCTTCATCAAATCATACCCCCTATTTTGTTCAGCCCCACAAGCTGTATATAGGATCAGCATAACAGAAGGTATCATGCTTTAGGTATGCAAGCTGCATACTATGCCAAAACCCAATATTCACTTATGTTTTGCGGCAAAAGCCCCCATAACGGAAGGGACAGCAAAACAGGCCCCGGTGGGAAGGGCCTGCCTGGGGATTACGCGAGCCTTAGACGGTGGAGGGAGTCATTTCACCGCCTAAGGCCTTGATGGGACGGGAGCCTGGTTGACCTTCTTTTCCTTGCTCCCGTTTTCATTCCTTCTGATGCTCTTTGGGCATGCTTAGTTGCCAGTACCAAAGCTCAGCCGCAGCAGTCATGCTTCACCCGGTCCCGCTCCTCGCTGCGCTTGGCGTTGTTGAAGCGCTCCAGGGTGCCCACCAGGTAGCCGGTGATGCGGCGGATGCGGTGAAAGGGCCGCTGGGGCAGGTCATAGTCCAGCTCCACCTCGTCCCCGTCCACCTTGATGTGGATGTGCCGGGGCTCCACGCCAAACCGCTCCGTGGCGCGGGAAATATAGGCGTCAATCTCCTCCTGGGACAGCGTGCCATTGACCACTGAAACCGTGCATGCCATGTGCATCCTTCCTTCCCACCGCCGCACTCATGGAAAATGCCTGCGTATATTCATTCGTTTTTGGAGTACCCTTTCCTTCCGGCTGTGAAACAAAAAATGAAAAACCGTGCCCGGCCCGCCTCCAAGGAGCGGCATTTTTCGCGGGCCAAACCGACATGTTCCGGCCAGGGCCCCGCGTATACTGAGGGTACCCGGGAAGGTGAGGGGGGTGAGCCCATGGTGCACGCAGAGGCGTATGGGCTGTGGAACGGGGCGCTGTGCGCCGTCAGCCTGCTGCTGGGCGGCAAGCTGGCGGGGCTGCGGTCCCCTGGGAAGGCCAAGCTGCTGCTGAGCGGCCTGCTGGGCTGCCTGGGGGCCCTGTGGCAGCTGTACAGGCCCCGGGAGCAGGAGCTGGCGCTTTTTTTATGCCTGGCCTCGGTGTGGATCTGCTACGGAGGGGAGGGCCTGACGGCCTTTGCCCGGGCGCTGGTGACCACCTTTTGCGCCGCCCTGCTGCCCGGGGGCGCGGCCATGGTGATGATGGGCATGGGGGGCTCCCCGGCCCTGTCCATGTCCTTGGCGCTGCTGCTGGCCCTGCTGCTGTGGACCTTAAGCACGCTGCTGCCCAGCACCCGGGAGCAGGTGCGGCAGGTGGAGCTGGTGGCAAACGGCCAGGGCGTGATCCTTCCGGCCATGCTGGACAGCGGCAACCTGCTGCGGGACCCCCTTACCTCCTTGCCGGTGATGGTGATCTCCCTGAAGGCGGCCCGGGTGCTGTTCCCGGAATATCCGGGCCTGGGCAGCCTGGAGGAGCTGCCCAGGGGCTTTCGGCTGCTCAGCGTGCGCACGGCAGCGGGCCGGGGCCTGTGGCCGGTGTTCCGCCCGGAGAGATGCCGCCTCTATTTGGATGGAAAGCTCCGGGAGGCCAAGGTGATGGTGGCGGTGGCGGGCCCGGCCTATGAGGGTATCCAGGCTTTGGTGCCCTCGGCGGCGCTGCCGGCCCCCGGGCCCCTGGAGGCCGGCGTGCCCAAGGCCCGGCCCCCGGCGGGGGAGCTTCCCCTGATGTCACAAAAGTAGAAAAAGGAGGGGCATCATGCGTTATTTTGAGGAGCTTTCCGGTATTCAGTCCGCTTTGCAAAGGCTGCTGGCCAAGCTGTTTTCCAAGGAGCTGCTCTACATCGGCGGGCCGGACCCCCTGCCGGCCCCCCTGTCCCTCCAGGAGGAGCAGGAGCTGGTGCGGCGGTTGGCGGACCAGGACGAGGGGGCCCGGGCCCGGCTGATTGAGCACAACCTGCGGCTGGTGGTGTTTATCGCCCGGCGCTTTGAAAATACCGGGATTCCCCTGGAGGACCTGATCTCCATCGGCACCATCGGCCTCATCAAGGCCGTGGGCACCTTTGACCCGGACAAGAAGATCAAGCTGGCCACCTATGCCAGCCGCTGCATTGAAAACGAAATTCTCATGTTCCTGCGCAAAACCAACAAGCTGCGCCTGGAGGTGAGCCTGGACGAACCCCTGAAAACCGACTGGGACGGCAACGAGCTGCTGCTCAGCGACGTGCTGGGCACCCAGCCGGACACGGTGTCCCAGAATTTGGAGCAGGAGATCGAGCGGGAGCTGCTGCGCAACGCCCTCAGCCACCTGGGGGCCCGGGAGAAGCGGATCATTACGTTAAGGTTCGGTTTGGGGGGAAGGGAGGAAATGACCCAGAAGGAGGTGGCGGACCTGCTGGGGATTTCCCAGAGCTATATATCCAGGCTGGAGAAGCGGATTTTGAGCAGGCTGCATACGGAGCTGGAGAGGATCGGGTAGGGGAAAGGGGATAGGAGAAGGACCTTTTGGATTCGCGGTCTTGCCAACGCCCTGGGGCGGAAGCGGGGCCGCTTTTTGGATGCGCCGGGGGCCATGGCCGGGGTATGGGATGGGACCTGTTGCGCAAGTCCCGTCTATCGGCATTCGCTACTCATTCGCTAAAATTTCGCAATATTTCCCCAAGTCCATTGACGCTCCGGGAAAAGTATGATATTCTATTTTCACAAGGAAATGTTAGCGCTAACATTTGGAGGAATTGTGATTAAATGGCAACCCTGAAGGATGTTGCCCAGGCGGCGGGGATCTCCATGATGACCGTTTCCCGGGTCATCAACTCCCCGGATAGGGTGAAGCCCACCACGCGCCACCTGGTGGAGAAGGCGATCCGGGACGTGGGGTATGTGCAGAATTCCGCCGCCCGCGCCCTGGCCAGCAACCGCCTTGGGGTCATTGACGTGTATATTCCCGAGCACATCGATTTGGCCAACAGCTTTGCCATGCATCTGATCGCGGGCATCAGCGATGTGCTCAGCAACCAGCTCTATTCCTTTTTGATCCTGCGCAGCAGGAAGCTGGTCCACCCCTGTGACGGGTATATCGTGATGGGCCTGTTCACCAACGAGGTGGACGCCATGGCGGAATATGTGAACGGCATGGGCCGCTGCATGGTGCTCTTTGGCCATACGCCCCGCTCCGACGTGGACTGCATTGATGTGGACAACGTGCAAGGCGCCTGCCAGGCCACCCGGCACCTGACGGAGCTGGGGCACCGGCGGATCGCCATGCTGAACGTGGCGGAGGATAAGGACTATACCAACGACCGCCAGAATGGATACCTCCAGGCAATGGGGGAGGTAGGGATCATTCCTCCGCCCCAGTGGATGGTTTCCGCCGGAAACCATGAGCACCAGGGCTTTGCGGCGGCCCAGGCGCTGCTGCGGGCCTGCCCTGAGGTGACCGCCCTGGTTTGCGCTTCGGATATGCTGGCGCTGGGGGCCATCCGGGCCGCCAAAACCCTGGGGATTCAAGTGCCCGGCGAGCTTTCCATCACGGGCTACGACGGCCTGGGCCATCACCTGCTGACGGAGCCCAAGGTGTGTACGGTACGCCAACCCGTGTACGATATAGGCCGCGAGCTGGCGATTTTGCTTCTCAGGCGGCTGTCGGGAGAGCGCTTTGAGGTGGTCAAGCGCTTGGTTTCTCCCGAGCTTATTCCGGAAGGATCGGTGGCCCAAGCCCGCGCCACCATCACGATATCATAAAGGAGGTATTCCCATGAAAAAAATGTTGGCCACTCTCTTGACCGTTGTACTCCTCCTGTCATCCCTGGGCGTCGCTTTTGCGGAGGAACTGTCTGGAAAAATCGTCGTATGGTCCTCCGGTGACGAGCTGACCCGCTTCGTGGAGGGCTTCAACCAGGTCTATCCCAACATCGAGGTGGAAGTGACCGTGATCCCCAACGCGGATTTCCTGGCCAAGCTGGAGCCCGCCATCGTGAACAACCAGGGCGCGCCCGACGTGTTCACCGGCGAGTCCGACTATGTGAAGTATCTGGTGGAGACCGACTTCTGGCAGGATCTGCGGGAAGAGCCCTATGGCGTGGAAAAGTATCTCCCGGACATCTGGGAGTATGTGGCCGCCGTGGGCACGGACAGCCAGGGCGCGGTGAAGGCGCTGAGCTTCCAGGCCAGCCCCGGCTCCCTCATCTACCGCCGGGACATCGCGGAGAGGGTCCTGGGCGTGTCCGAGCCGGAGGAAGTGGCGAAGCTGCTGACTTCCAACGAAGCCATGCTGGACGTGGCCGCCAAAATGAAGGAGGGCGGCGTGAAGATGTTTGCCTCCTGGCAGGATATCTTCAACATGCAGTTCTCCAACCGCACCTCTCCCTGGGTGGTGGAAGGCAAGCTGGTGGTGGAGGACAACATGGTGGAGTTCTTTGACATGGCCAAGACCATCGCCGCGGAGGGCTACGACCTGAACACCGACCCCTGGAGCGGCGACTGGTTTGCCGCCGTGGAGGGGGACGAAATCTTCTGCTACGTGCTGCCCACCTGGGGCTATCAGTTCCTGGTGAAGCCCTCCGCCGTGAACACCTCCGGCAAGTGGGGCCTGTGCGCGGCTCCGGTGCCCTATGTAAAGGGCGGCACCTGGCTGGGCATCAACAAGACCAGCCCCAACAAGGAGCTGGCCTGGAAGTTCCTGGAGTACACCACCTGCAATTCCGAGGCCCTGGAAGCCTACGGGGCGCAGTACGGGGAGTATGTGGCGGTGAAGTCCGCGGATGAAAGGCTGGCCGCGAAGGAAGGGGAAGCTGTGCTGGCGGGCCAGAACCTGTACGGCTTCTACAACCAGCAGATGGCCAAAATCCCCGCCGACTGCATGAGCGCCTACGATCAGCAGATCAACAGCGCCTACCTGAGCGCGGTGAAGGCCTATGCCTACGACGGCATGAGCCTGGAGGACGCCCTTGCCCAGTTCAAGGAGGATGTGCTGAACGCGTATCCCACCTTGGTAGTGGAGTAAGTTGGTTTCGCGGGGCGGGGACCAGTTCCCCGCCCCGGCTTCAAGGGGGGAATCTCCATGAAACCCATGCGGCTTTCCGGGAAGCAGAATTGGGGCTATTTCTTTATCGCGCCCTACTTCGTGGTTTTTTTCATCTTTGGCCTGTATCCCTTCCTTCATACCATTGGCTTGAGCTTTCAAAGCTGGGACGGCATCCGGGAAGCCACGGACGTCGGCTTTGCCAACTTTCACCGGCTTTTCCAGGACAAGACCTTTGCCCGGTCCTTCAGCAATACCGCCCTGATCTGGCTGGGGAACTTCATCCCCCAGATCGGCGTGGCGCTGCTGCTGTCGGGCCTGTTCACCTTCAACCGGTTTCGGGGCGTTGCCTTCTTTCGCGCCGCGTTCTACCTGCCCAACCTGATCACCGCCGCCTCCGTAGGCCTTCTGTTCAATCTGCTTCTCAACGGCGATAAATCCGTGGCCAACCAGCTGCTGATGTCCTTGGGCATGAAGGAGCCCATCGGCTTCCTCACCAAGGCCCAATGGGCTCCGGGGGTGGTATCCTATATTCAATGGTGGATGTGGTTCGGATATACCACCATTTTGATCATGGCCGCCATGGGCACGGTGGAGGAATCCGTGTACGAGGCCGCCATGGTGGACGGAGCGGGCAAATGGCGCACCTATGCGTTCATCACGCTGCCGCTGATTCGCCCCACGGTGCTGTATCTGACCGTCACCTCCATCATCGGGGGCATGCAGCTCTTCGACGTGCCCGCGGTGCTCACCGACGGCATGGGCGCGCCCCAGAAGGCCATCCTCACCAGCGCCATGTATATTTACAACCAAGCGTTCCGCAATCATAATTACGGCTATGCCAGCGCGGTATCGGTAAGCCTTTTTGCCATCATCGCGGTGCTGTCGGCCATGTCCCTGCGGGGGATGCAAAGGGGAGGGTCCGGCCATGGCAAAGCCTAACTCACGGCTTACCCGGGGCCTGCTTTTCCTGTTCCTGGGCTTTTTGCTGCTGCTTTCCGTGGTGCCCTTTTATGTGGTCCTCATCAACAGCACCCATACCAGCTTTGATATTCTCACCCGCATCAACCTTCTGCCCGGGAACCAGTTTATGGCCAACTATGAAACCATGATGGAGAAATCCAACATCTGGCGGGGATTTCTCAACAGCTTGCTGATCGCCATTCCCTACACGGCCCTGACCGGCTATTTTGGGGCCATGACCGCCTATGGCTTTGCCAAATACCGCTTTCGCTTCCACAACACGCTGTTTTGGGTGCTGCTGCTTTCCATGATGCTCCCCGCCCAGCTGAGCATTGTGGGCTTTTACCGGCTGAACATGAACCTGGGCCTGCTGAACAGCTATGTGCCCTTCATTGCCACCGGCGCGGCCAACGCTACCTGCGTGTTTTTCCTCAAGGGCATTGTGGAGCAAGCCATCCCCGATTCTCTGCTGGAGGCGGGGCGCGTGGAGGGCTGCACGGAGCCGCGCATTTTCCATCAGCTGATTTTGCCCTGCATCACCCCCGGCATCGCCACCATGTGCATCTTCCACTTCGTGTCCTGCTGGAACAACTATATCGGCCCCTTGATCATCCTTTCCAACCAGAAGCTGTATACCATGCCCGTTCTGATCGCCACCATCAAGGGCCTGTACAAAATGAATTACGGAGCCATGTATGTGGCCATCGTGATCTCGGTGGTCCCCATCGTGATCATCTACCTGTTCTGCTCCCGGTATATCATTTCCGGCCTCACCGCCGGAGCGGATAAGTAAAAGGAGGACCCCATGGCTACCGTTGCCTTCCGTTATTCCAACCCCGAAAAGCAATGGCAAACCCGCTCCCCGGAATCCCTTTCGCGTACCCCCGACCTGCTGTTCACGGGACGCGGCTTTCAGCGGATGAACGGCTT
>JARKQO010000163.1 GCA_029974855.1 Eubacteriales bacterium | reverse complement strand
ACTCTGTTTCTGGGGTTGGAGATTCCGTTTCGGGGGTGGGGGATTCTGTTTCTGGGGCGGGGGATTCTGTTTCGGGAGAAGAGGATGCTGTTTCGGGGGTGAGGGATTCTGTCTTGGGGGCGGAGGACTCTGTTTCAGAGGCAGGGCTTTCCGTTTCAGGGGCCGGGGTCCCCGCGCCCAGGCTCTCCAGCGCCAGGGGCTCCGGGAGGGCCGTCAGGGTTTCCTCCGGGCCGGACAGGGGAGCGGGCCCTTCGGAAAAAAGAGGCCCGGGGGAGGCCGGGGCCAGCCCCGTGGCGGAGAAGGCCAGCAAAAGGCCCAGGGCCAAAGAGAGCAGCTTTTGTGCCAGGCGCGGCGAAGGCTTCATCGGCAATGCTTCCTCCTTCACAAGGGATCGGCCCGGATATCAGCCGGGCCGGAGGCGAAAGACCGGGGGCTTACCCGGGGGTTGTCTTCTGAGAAATAGAACGATTCACAGGTGGAAAAAAACGCTGGAACCGCCAGATTTTTACTGAAATTATGCCAGCCAGGAGGGCAGCGTGACCTTCCCCAGGGCCCGCACCAGGGGAATGCCCAGCAGGTACAGCACGCAGGCCTCCCCAAAGGCCACGGAAAGCATTGTGGACAGCAAAGGAAAACCCAAAGCCAGGTGCAGCACCAGGCCCACCACCACCCCGTTCACCAGCACCGGGGCCGCGGCGGCCAGCCAGATGTTCCGGCGGAGGCGGTAGGTGAGCAGAGCCGCCAGCAAGGTGGCCAAGGTGCCAAACACCACGTCCCAGGGGGTGCCGCTGCCGATGAGGTTGGAAAGGAGGCAGCCCAGGACCAGCCCGGGAATGGACTGGGGAAACAGCACGGGCAGCAAGGTCAGGGCCTCGGCCAGGCGAAACTGCACCGGGCCGTAGCTGAGAAAGGGCAGCAGCACGGTCAGGGCCGTGTACAGGGCTGCCAAAATGGCGGAAAAGCACAGGGTTTGGAGGGACCATAGTTTTTTGCTCATGAGGGCTCCTTTGGCGTTGCGCAGGGCGTCGGTTTTTTGGCCGCAGCTTGGATTATACCACAAAGGAGGGCCCAAGTCGAACGGGGGTATGAAGGGGGATTTTTGGGGGCATGCTCTGGTAGGAGACGCGATTCCCACAATGGCAAGGAGGTTTTTTCACATGGCTTTTTCCCACAATCAATGCATTCACTGCAACGTGGCCAGTTGCAAGCATTGGGCCCAGGACGACCGCTGCTCCTTGGACAGCATCAAGGTGGCCTACCGCCAGGACTGCAATAGCGGCAAATGCGAAGAGAGCATGTGCGCCAGCTATCACAGCAAATAAGCGCGGACAGCAAAGGGACAGCAAAGCGGATGGGGCGTTTTCCTCAGCAAAGCGGCGGCCTGTGAAAGGCCGCCGCTTTGCTGAGGGTGATGAAAACCGTTGCAATGGGCAAGCTCCGCTCGCCTCATCGCCCTGCGGGCGGTTCGCTCGCTCGCATATGGCCTTGGGCTTTGCCCAAACCCAGCAGGGTTTCACCCTTTGGAAACCTGACAAGGGCTTTCGCCCTTGACCCACCCTTTTTGATATTTCTCCCGGTGCTTACCCCCGCAGCTTTCTGAGGGCTTCGATGCTCTTGCGGGCGTCCCCAAGAGGGTCCTGGTCCGGGGATTCGTCCTGCTCCACGATGGCCCATTGGGCCCCGGCGGCCTGGGCGGCCTGCCACAGGGCCGGCAGGTCCTGGCAGCCGTAGCCCAGGGGACGGTAGGCAAAGGGAACCTCCTCCAGGGCCCCTTCCCCCTGGTCGGGAACAGGCGGCAGGCCCAGCAGGCCGTAGGGGGGCCGGTCGGTCTTTTGGCCCACAAAATCCTTCAGGTGCACCACCGGGGCGCGGCCGGCGTACTTGCTTAGGTAGGCCACGGGATCGATGCCCGCGTACTTCACCCAGCAGGTGTCGATCTCGGTTTTCAGCAGGCTTTCCGGGATGGCGTCAAAGAGGAAATCCAGCCCGGCCTGGCCGCTGAGTTCCACAAACTCAAAATCGTGGTTGTGGTAGAGCAAGGTGAGGCCGTTTTTCTTGCACTGGCGGCCGAATTTGTACAGCAGCCGCAGCACAGAGGCAAAGCCCGAGGCCCCGGGCCGCATGGTCTGGTCCAGGTAGGGAATGGCGAGAAAGGAACAGCCGATGGCCTGGTGAAAGTCCATGACGCCCTCCATGTCCTCCTGAACGGTGCTCAGGGGCACATGGCTGCTGGCGGCCTTGAGCCCCGCGGCCTTCAGCAGCTTGCGCACCTCCTTGGGGCCGTGGCCGTAAAAGCCGGCAAATTCCACGCCCTCGTAGCCCATGGCCGCCAGCTGGCACAGCACCCCCTCCAGGTCCTTTTCGGCCAGCTCCCTGGCGGAATAGAGTTGATAGCCCACGCGCATTTCCATGAGAATCCCCCTTCTGGCATCCAGCCACATGGTTTTTTTCCAAGGTTTCTTCCTGGGTTATTTTTTGAGCTCCTGTTCCATGGCCAGGGTCAAGGCCCGCAGCACCTTCAGCCGGGCAAAGCGCTTGTCGTCCGCCTCCACCACGGTCCAGGGGGCGTGCCGGGTATGGGTGCGC
>JARKQO010000329.1 GCA_029974855.1 Eubacteriales bacterium | reverse complement strand
CCTACCTGGAGGACGAAAAAGCCACCCAGCACTCCCGTTTATGGGAAAACGCCCCCTGGCCTGGCCAGGAGCCCAGGCCCTTGGTGGTGGGGGCCGGACCGGCGGGGCTTTTTTGCGCCTATGCTTTGGCCCGGCGGGGGGCCAGACCCCTTTTGATCGAGCGGGGCCGCCCGGTACAGGAGCGGAGCCTTTCGGTGAAGGCCTTCCAGGCCCAGGGCATCCTGGACCCGGAAAGCAACGTCCTCTTTGGAGAGGGAGGGGCGGGGGCCTTTTCCGACGGGAAGCTCACCTGCGGCCTGAACCATCCTTACATCCCCACGGTGCTGCGGATTCTGGCGGACTGCGGCGCGCCGGAGGAGATCCTCACCGCCGCCCATCCCCACATCGGCACGGACAAGCTGCGGCAGGTGCTGGCGGGCCTTCGGGCCAAGCTGTTGGACATGGGGGCGGAGATCCGCTTCGGCCACAGGTTGGAGGGCCTTACCCTAAAGGAGGGACGGATAGCGGAGGCGGTGATCAGCTTTGCCCGGCAGGAGGAAGGGGCCCCAGGGGGTTCCCCAATCAGTCCCCCGGGGGATGCGCCCCGGACCGGCTATGCTCTCCCGGTTTCCCAGGTGTTTTTGGCCATCGGCCACAGCGCCCGGGATACCTACGCCTGGCTCCAGACCTTGGGGGTGCCCATGGAGCCCAAGCCCTTTGCTCTGGGGCTGCGGATCGAGCATCTGCAAAGCGCCGTGAACCGGGCCCAATACGGCCAGGCCGCCGGGCATCCGGCCTTGCCCCCGGCGGAGTACAAGCTGAACATCCCAACCCCGGATGGCCGGGGGGTGTACACCTTTTGCATGTGCCCCGGGGGCCGGGTCATCGGGGCGGTGAGCGAGGCTGGAAGGATGAATGTGAACGGCATGAGCTACCATGCCCGGGCCGGGGCCAACGCCAACGCGGCGCTGCTGGTGGGGGTGCGCCCCTCGGACTTTGGCAGCGACCATCCCCTGGCGGGGGTGGAGCTGCAGCGGCGGGTGGAGGAGCGGGCCTTTGCCGCCTCGGGCTATGCCGCCCCCTGCCAGCGGGTGGGGGATTTTCTGGCAGACCGGCCCACGGCAGCTTTGGGGGAGGTGAGCCCCACCTACCTCCCAGGGGTTACCTTGGGGGAGGTGGCCCCGGTGCTCCCGGCCTTTGTGACGGAGAACCTGCGCTACGCTTTGCCCCGGCTGGGCCAACGCCTGCGGGGCTTCGACCACCCGGACGCGCTGCTCACCGGGCCGGAAACCCGCTCCTCGGCCCCGGTGCGCATTTTGCGCAACAGCCGCAGGGAAAGCCCCCTGGCAGGGCTGTTTCCCATCGGCGAGGGGGCGGGCTACGCCGGGGGCATTGTGAGCGCGGCGGT
>JARKQO010000105.1 GCA_029974855.1 Eubacteriales bacterium | reverse complement strand
GCTTCTCCACGGGGCTGAAGTGGAAGTTCACAGCCAATTCCCAGGCGGACCAGAAATATGTGGCCTGTAACGCCGATGAGGGCGACCCCGGGGCCTTCATGGACCGCTCCGTGCTGGAGGGCGACCCCCATGCCATCGTGGAGGCCATGGCTATTGCGGGCTATGCGGTGGGGGCCAGCGAAGGCTATGTGTACGTCCGGGCGGAGTACCCCATCGCGGTGAAACGCTTGCAAATTGCCATTGACCAGGCCCGGGAATACGGGCTGCTGGGCAAGGGCATCTTCGGCACGGATTTTAGCTTTGACCTGTTCATCCGCCTGGGAGCCGGGGCCTTTGTCTGCGGCGAGGAAACCGCGCTGATGGCCTCCATCGAGGGCTGCCGGGGCGAGCCCCGGCCCCGTCCGCCCTTCCCGGCGGTGAAGGGCCTCTTTGGCAAGCCCACCGTGCTCAACAACGTGGAGACCTATGCCAACGTGCCCCAGATCATTTTGAAGGGCTGGGAGTGGTTTGCGGCCATCGGCACCGAGCGCAGCAAGGGCACCAAGGTCTTTGCTTTGGGCGGGAAGATCAACAACACCGGGCTGGTGGAGGTGCCCATGGGCACCCCACTGAAGGAAGTCATCTACGACATCGGCGGCGGCAGTCCCGGCGGCAAGAAGCTCAAGGCCGTGCAAACCGGCGGCCCTTCCGGCGGCTGCATCCCCGTGGAGCACCTGGACATTTCCATCGAGTACGATACCTTGGTGGAAATCGGCTCCATGATGGGCTCCGGTGGCATGATCGTGATGGACGAGGACAACTGCATGGTGGACATCGCCCGCTTCTTCCTGGACTTCACTGTGGATGAAAGCTGCGGTAAATGCACACCCTGCCGTATCGGCACCAAGCGCATGCTGGAGATTCTGGAGCGCATCGTGGCGGGTAAGGGCGAGGACGGGGACATTGAGAAGCTGGAGAACCTGGCCAAAAACATCAAGGCCACGGCCCTTTGCGGCCTGGGGCAGACCGCGCCCAACCCCGTGCTTTCCACCTTGCGGTTCTTCCGCTCCGAGTACGAGGCCCACATCAAGGACAAGCGCTGCCCGGCCCACCACTGCCAGAGCCTGCTGAACTTCTTCATCACCGATAAGTGCCGGGGCTGCACCGCCTGTACCAAGGTGTGCCCCACGGCGGCCATCACCGGCAAGGTGAAGGAGCTGCACACCATCGATTTGGAGAAATGCATCAAGTGCGGCTCCTGCATAGAGAAGTGCCGGTTCGGGGCCATCATCAAGAACTGACGGACACCGTCCTGGGAGGAATAGATATGGAACAGAGGATTCAGCTCACCATCGATGGGGTCAAGGTGGAGGTGCCCGCCGGAACCACCGTGCTTCAGGCCGCCCGGACCGCCAACGTGATCATTCCCACCCTTTGCTATTTGAAGGATGTGAATGAAACCGGCAACTGCCGCATTTGCGTGGTGGACAGCGGGGCCCGGGCCCTGCAGGCCGCCTGCGTGCTGCCCGTGGCCCAGGGCATGGTGGTGAAAACCAATACCCCCGAGGTCCGGGAGGCCCGCAAGGTAAACCTGGAGCTCATTTTGAGCAACCACGACAAGAAGTGCCTCACCTGTGTGCGCAGCCAAAACTGCGAGCTGCAAAAGCTCTGCCTGGAGCTGGGCGTGGAGAATGGCGACCGCTTCGCCGGGGACATGAATCAGTACGAGGTGGACGACGCGTCCCCCTCGGTGGTGCGGGACAACAACAAATGCGTGCTGTGCCGCCGCTGTGTGGGAATCTGCAACCAGGTGCAGAAGGTGGGGGTCATCGGGGCTGTGGAGCGGGGCTTCAAAACCTCCATCGAATCCCCCTGGGATTTGAAGCTGAGCCAGATGGCTTGCATCAACTGCGGCCAGTGCATCACCGTATGCCCGGTGGGGGCCTTGCGGGAGAAGGACGAAACCGACCTGGTGTGGGGTTATTTGGCGGATGAAACCAAGCATGTGGTGGTGCAGACCGCCCCGGCGGTGCGGGCCGCCTTGGGGGAGGAGTTCGGCCTGCCCATGGGCACCAGCGTCACCGGCAAGATGGCTGCCGCCTTGCGCCGCCTGGGCTTTGACAAGGTGTTTGACACGGACTTCGCCGCCGATTTGACCATTATGGAGGAAGCCAGCGAGTTGGTGGACCGGATTCAAAACCATGGGCAGCTGCCCATGATCACCAGCTGCTCCCCCGGCTGGATCACCTACTGCGAGCATTACTACCCGGAGTTTTTGCATAACCTGAGCTCCTGTAAATCCCCCCACGAGATGGAGGGGGCCATGGTCAAGAGCTACTACGCCCAAAAGGAGGGCCTGGACCCCAAGGACATCGTGGTGGTATCCGTGATGCCTTGCACCGCCAAGAAGTATGAGGCCAAGCGCGCCGAGCTCAGCGGCACCGGCTACCCGGACGTGGACGCGGTGATCACCACCCGGGAGCTGGCCAAGATGATCAAGGAGGCGGGCATCGACTTCACCAACCTGGCGGACGAGGATTTTGACGACCTGCTGGGGGAGAGCTCCGGGGCCAGCGTCATCTTCGGCGCCACCGGCGGCGTGATGGAGGCGGCGCTTCGCACGGCTTACGAGGTCATCACCGGGGAAGAGCTGAAGGATGTGGACTTCCACGCGGTGCGGGGCGTGGAGGGCATCAAGGAGGCCACGGTGAAGGTGGGGGATTTGGAGGTCAACGTGGCGGTGGCCCACAGCACCGGCCAGGCCGCCAAGCTTTTGGACGCGGTCAAGAAAGGCGAAAAGGAGTACCACTTCATCGAGGTGATGGGATGCCCCGGCGGCTGCGTCAACGGCGGCGGCCAGCCCATCGTGCCCTCCTCTATCCGCTCCTTTACGGACATCCGGGTGGAGCGGGCCAAGGCCCTGTACAACGAGGACGCGGCCAAGGCCATCCGCAAGAGCCACGAGAATCCCCAGGTCAAGAAAATTTACGAGGATTTCCTGGAAAAGCCCAACAGCCACAAGGCCCACAGGCTGCTCCATACCACCTATACCAAGCGGCCCAAGTACAGGGCCAATGCGAAATAATCCCACGGGGACAAAATACCCTCCCGGCCATGGCGGCATCCGTGGCCGGGAGGGTGTTTTTCTTAAAGGAGAACTTTTTCTGCCACAGGGGAGAAAAAAGCTTAAAAGTCAAGGAGGAAAAGGCCTGGAAAGCGCATTCCACCCCCTCTTTGCCCTCCGCCGCTCTTGCTATTTTCCGGAAAGAATGTTTTAATGATATTCCTTGGGAACATAATGGGAAGGAAGGGAGGGGCCCGCTTTGGACATTCAATGGTATCCGGGGCACATGGCCAAGGCCAAGCGCCTGCTTCAAGCTCAGCTCAGCAAGGTGGATTTGGCTATCGAACTGTGCGACGCCAGGCTGCCCCTTTCCAGCCGGAACCCCGTTCTGGGCGGGCTCATTCAGGGCAAGCGGCGGGTGCTGCTGCTGTGCAAGGCCGATTTGGCCAGGCCGGAGCAGACCAAGGCCTGGCTTGCCTATTTCAAAGCCCAGGGCGTGGAAGCCATGGACTACGACGCGGGGTCGCAAAAGACAAAGCAGGCCAAAGCCCTGATTGACAAGGCCGCGGCTGACGTGATCCAAAGGGGCCTGGACAGGGGCATGCAAAAGACCATCCGGGCCATGGTGGTGGGGGTGCCCAACGTGGGCAAGAGCACCTTCATCAACCGGCTCTATGGTGGGGCCATCACCCAGGTGGCGGACCGCCCCGGGGTGACCCGGGCCAACCGCTGGGTGAAGGTGAGCCCCTACCTGGAGGTGATGGACACCCCCGGCATGCTCTGGCCCAAGCTGGACGACCCCATGGCGGCTACCCGCCTGGCCTATATCGGCACCATCCGGGACGCGGTGTACGACCAGGAGGCCCTGTGCGCCCATCTGCTGGAGGACTTGATGAAAGCCATGCCCCAGGCCACGGCCCAGCGGTATAAGATCAAGGATATCCAGGCCAGGGGCCACGGGCTGCTGGAGGAGGTCTGCCGGGGCCGGGGCTTTTTGATGCGGGGCGGGGTCTACGACATGGAGCGGGCTTGCGCCGTGATTTTGGACGAGTTCCGGGAGGGGAAGGTGGGCCGCATTACCCTGGAAGCGCCCCCTGCTGTTTCCAAGCCCGCGGCCGCCTCAAAGCAGTCTGGGACATCCTTCCAGGAGCCCCCGGTTCCCTCCCAGGAATCCCCACTTCTCATCAAGGAGCCTGTGAATGAGTAAGGGGATGCCCTCCGCCAAGAGGCTGGCGCGTTTTCAGGAGCTGGTGGCCCACGACAGGGGCTTTTCCGGCTTTGGCGCATCCTTGGCGGGCATGGACGAGGCGGGACGGGGCCCGCTGCTGGGGCCCGTGGTGGCCGCCTGCGTCATCATGCCGCCGGAGCCCCTTTTTCCCTGGGTAGATGACAGCAAAAAGCTTTCCGCCTCCCGGCGGGAAGAGGTATATGAGCAGATCTGCGCCCACGCTTTGTTTGTGGGCGTGGGAGAGGCCAGCGCCCGGGAGATCGACCGGGAGAATATCCTCCGGGCCACCAGGCTGGCCATGACCCGGGCTGCGGAGAAGGCCCCTGCTTCCCTGTGCCTGGTGGACGCGGTGGAGGGCCTGAGCCTTCCCTTTCCCACCAAGGCGCTCCTCCACGGGGACGCGGCCAGCTACCACATCGCGGCGGCCAGCATCGTGGCCAAGGTCACCCGGGACCGGATGCTCCGGCAGATGGAGGCCCTGTACCCCGGCTATGGCCTGGGGCGGAACATGGGCTACGGCACGGCGGAGCATATCCGCGCCATCCGGGAGCATGGGCCCACCCCGCAGCACCGGAGGACCTTTATCGGCAAATTCCTGCAGGAAAGAAGGAGCGATCCATGAGGAAAAGGCTGGGAGGGTGGCTGGTCCTGCTGGCGCTGGCGCTGCTATTTGCTCAGCCCGCCCTGGGGGAAGCGCCCCAAAACCTGGTTTCCAACGGGGGCTTTGAGGTGTTGGACTCCCAGGGGATGCCTGTGGACTGGTATTCCGCCGCCTATCGGGACCAGGCGGGGTATTCCCGCATGGTGGTGACCGATGAACAAGCCCACAGCGGCCGCTATAGCGCCTTGGTGGAGAACGCCAATACCAACGACGCCCGCTTCATCGCCACGGTCAAGGTGGAGCCGGAGAGGCTGTACCGGCTTTCCGGCTTTGTGCTGGTGGAAACCATGGAGGATGCGGGCAACGGGGCCAATTTGGCGGTGGAAGGCCTCTATGCCTTCTCCGAGGGGCTTTTTGACACCCAAAGCCAGTGGCGCTATGTGGAATGGTACGGGGAAACCGGCCCTGGCCAGCGCTCGGTGGACATCAGCGTCCGGGTGGGGGGCTATAGCGCGGAAAGCGTGGGCAAGGCCTACTTTGACGATATCGTGCTGCAGGAGGTCACCAGCCTTCCTGATGAGGCCATTGCTTCCATCTGGTACAAAACCGACGAGCCCCGCCAGGAGGCGGGGGCCACAGGGGACGGGGCCGGCGAAAAAGGCACGGTGTGGTTCGTGTTCATCGCCCTCCTGTTCCCGCTGGGGGTGTTGGCCCTCCAGCCCTGGATGGGAGGGGAGCCGCTGCCGGCCCCCGGGAAGGAAAAGCGAAAGGGCCAGGCTATGCTGTGGCTGGCCTTTGGCCTGCTGCTGCTGGCGGCTTTGGCGCTGCGCCTGGTGCTGGCCTACCAGGTGGAGGGCTACCAGGTGGACATCAACTGCTTCAGGGCCTGGAGCGGGCGCATGGCCGCGGTGGGCCCCACCCGGTTCTACGATGAGGGCTATTTCTGCGACTATCCCCCCGGAGCTTTGCTGGCGCTGTGGCCCATCGGGCTGATGATCCTGGAGCTGTGGCCCAGCACGCTGATGTTCCAGGGGCTCAATCTCCTTAGCGAGGGCATGTCTTTGGTGGTCTTAAAGCTTGTCCCCATCCTCTGCGACTTAATCGGAGCCATCTGGCTATTCGCCTTTGCCCGCAAGCGGCTTTCCCCCAAGGCGTCGGTCTGCCTGGCGCTGCTGTATGCCTTCAACCCCGCCGCCTTGGTCAACGGGGCTGCCTGGGGCCAGATGGACTCCCTCCTGGCCCTGCTGATGATGCTGACGGCCTCCCAGGCCATACGCCACCGCTGGAAGGCGGCGGTGCCCCTGTTTGTGGTGGGGGCGCTGGTGAAGCCCCAGGCGCTGCTGCTGGCCCCGGTGGCCTTGGTGTGGCTGCTGGTCTCCTTGATTGGCAGCCAGGACGCCCGCAAGCAGCTCCGGGACCTTTTGTGGGGCCTGGGGATCGCTTTGGGCTGCGCTTTGGCAATCGTGGTGCCCTTTGCCGTGAACCAGCCCAATCCCTTCACCTGGCTCTTCGGGCTGTACGGCGAAACCTTGGGCTCCTATGGCTATGCCACCGTCAACGCCGCCAACCTCCACTACCTGCTGGGGGCCAACTGGACCAAAATTGAAGTCTTGGTGCCCATGGGCTCCGCTTTGGCCATAGGCATTGTGCTGCTGGGGGCCGGGGCCTTGGCCTTTACCCTGGGGCGGTCCAAAAGCGCCTCGGAGGGGGACAGCCCCACCCACCAGAAGGACGGGGCCAAGGGCCTTGCGCGCCTTCTGGCCCGGCTGAAGGAGCAGCGGACCCGAAAGGCCGTCCTGGCTTTGATGTGCTTCGGGGCTGGGGCGCTGGTGATTTTGCTGGGCCTGATAGGCCTGTCCTATGGAACATTGGGCACTTTTCTGATGGTACTTGTCTTTGTCTGGGTGGCGGTGTGCTGCCTGGGGGATTCCAGGCCGGAAGGCCTCCCCTTCTGGATGGCTTTGGCGCTGATGGGGGTCTATGTGCTGGGGATGAAGATTCACGAGCGGTACCTGTTCATCGCCTTGCCTTTGCTTCTGATGGCCTA
>JARKQO010000098.1 GCA_029974855.1 Eubacteriales bacterium | reverse complement strand
TTGAGCGCCCTTGACAAGGCCCGCGCTTCGTGATACGCTACCTGCGCAAACCAGGCGGCCAAACGATCGCGTGGCTTCGGCCATGAGGAAAGTCCGAGCATCGCAGGGCAGGGTGCCGGCTAACGACCGGTGGAGGCGACTTCAAGGAAAGTGCAACAGAAACAAACCGCCTTGGACGGGCCGTGACGCCACTTGTGGCGGGACGGCCAGGCCGGGGTAAGGATGGAAAGGCGAGGTAAGAGCTCACCCGCGGCTTGGTAACAAGCAGGCGCTGTAAACCCCACCTGATGCAAGATCCGAACGAGGCGATACGGCGGCCCGCCGTGCCTCAAAGAGATCGCTGGAGCCGCGTGGCGACACGCGGCCAAGATAGATGATCGTTCAACGACAGAACTCGGCTTACGACCGCGCTGGTTTGCTTCCTTCTTAAAAAAGTGGACCCAGACCGCCTTGCAATCCGGCGGGGACCATGCTATAATGCATGCAATTCGGAGCCCGGCTCCGAAGCATAGGCCGAAAGGCCCGCGATGAGGAAGACCAAGGCCCGGCGCATAGCCCTTGGCCAGAGAAGGCGGCACGCGATGTGCGGGCTGGAAGCCGCCGCAGGGGGTACGGGAAATTCGCTTCCGAGCATCGCTTCTCAACGCGGCGGACCAAGGCTTGCGGAAAGCCGAGGGCTGTGGCCGGTAGGAAGCGGCGGTTCCCCTCCGTTACCGGGGTAGAGCGCATCGGCGAGCGGGCCTTAGGGCCCCGGGACATCCCCGCCCGTGCGGAAGTTGGGTGGTACAGCGGAGCAATGCCTTCGCCCCAGAATGGGGCGAGGGCTTTTCCAATGTACAGAATCGTGCATGATTCCGTGCTGATGGCTGAGAGCCACCTAAAGTGGGTCCGGCATCATGCTGGTTTTCGTCGGCAAAGCGGCCCCACAGCAAGGAACACCTCAAAGGAGGAAACGAACATGACCATTGGGCAAACCCTACAGGACATTCAAAACCAGGTGGCGGAACAGCTGCCTGGGCTGGACACCACGGCGGCGGTGGAGGCGCTGCGCCTGCGGCTGCTGGGCAAAAAGGGCGAGCTGACGGCCCTGATGAAAACCTTGGGGGGCCTGTCTCCGGAGGAGCGGCCCGCCGTGGGGGCCCAGATCAACCAGGCCCGGGAATGGGTGACCGGGCAGCTGGAGGAGGCCACCCTCCGCTTGCAAGCCAAGGAGCGGGAGGAGCAGCTTAGCCGGGAGGCCATCGACGTTACCGAGCCCAGGCCGCCCTTGCCTCTGGGCAGCGCCCACCCCATCACGCTGGTGATGAACGAGCTGGTGGAGTGCTTCACAGGGCTGGGCTTTGAGGTGATGGAGGGCCCGGAGGTGGAGCTGGACCACTACAACTTCGAGCTGATGAACCTGCCCAAGAACCACCCCGCCCGGGACGCCCAGGATACCTTCTATATGGACGACAACATCGTCCTACGGTGTCATACCAGCCCCATGCAGGCCCGGGCCATGCTCACCCGCAAGCCCCCCATCCGCATCATCTGCCCGGGCCGGGTCTACCGGGCCGATGAGGTGGACGCCACCCACAGCCCGGTGTTCCACCAGATGGAGGGCCTGGTGGTGGATGAGCACGTGACCATGGCCAACCTCCGGGGCACCTTGGAGGCCTTTGCCAAGAAGCTCTACGGCGAGGACATCACCACCCGGTTCCGCCCCAGCTTCTTCCCCTTCACGGAGCCCAGCGCCGAGGTGGACCTTACCTGCGTGTCCTGCCGGGGCAAGGGCTGCCGCATCTGCAAGGGCACCGGCTGGATCGAGGTGCTGGGCAGCGGCATGGTGAACCCCAAGGTGCTGGAGATGTGCGGCGTCGATAGCAGCAAGTACAGCGGCTTCGCCTTTGGCATCGGCCTGGAGCGCATCGCCATGCAGCGCTACGGCATCCGGGACATGCGGCTGCTGTACGAGGGCGACGTGCGGCTGCTGTCCCAGCTGCGCTAAGGCAAGGAAGGAGAGAAAAGCCATGAAACTGTCTTTGACCATGCTCAAGGAGTATGTGGATATTCCCCTGTCTCCCCAGGACTATGCCCAGAGGATGATCATGTCCGGCACTGCGGTAGAGGGCACGGAGGATTTAGGGGCCGAGCTGGAAAACGTGGTGGTGGGCAAGGTGCTCACCTGCGAAAAGGTGGAGGGGAGCGACCATCTGCACCTGTGCGCCGTGGACGTGGGCCGGGAAGCGCCCTTGCAGATCGTCTGCGGGGCCCCTAACGTGGCGGCGGGCTGCCTGGCCCCCGTGGCCCTGGAGGGGGCCTGCCTGCCCGGAGGGTTCAAGATCAAGAAGGGCAAGCTGCGGGGTATCGTCAGCGAAGGCATGCTCTGCTCCGCCACGGAGCTGAAGGTACCCCAGGAGCTCTACCCCAGCGTGGGGGAGGAGGGGCTGCTGCTGTTTCAGGAGGAATACGCCCCTGGCAGCGATGTGCGGCCCATTTTGGGCCTGGACGACGTGGCCGTGGACTTTGAGATTTTGGCCAACCGGCCCGATTGCCTCTGCGCCATCGGCATCGCCCGGGAAACCGCCGCCGTGCTGGACACCCCCCTGCGCCTGCCTGCCATCACCGTGCGGGAGGCCGGCGGGGACATCCGCCAGGAGGTGCAGGTGCGGGTGGAGGACCCGGCCCTGTGCCCCCGCTACTGCGCCCGGGTGATCCGCAACGTGCGCATCGCCCCCTCCCCTCCGTGGCTGCGCAAGTACCTCCACAGCGCGGGCCTGCGCTCCATCAACAACATCGTGGACATCACCAACTACGTGATGCTGGAGCACGGCCATCCCATGCACGCCTTTGACCTGGGCCAGGTCCGGGGCAAGCAGATTATCGTGCGGCGGGCCCACCCCGGGGAAATCCTCACCACCTTGGACGAGGTGCAGCGCCACCTGCGGCCCGAGGACCTGCTGATCTGCGACCGGGACGGGGCCACCGGCCTGGCGGGGATCATGGGCGGCCGGGAGAGCGAGATCACCGAAAGCACCCACACCGTGATGTTCGAGTGCGCCAGCTTTGACCGCACCGCCATCCGCCTCACCAGCCGGGCCTTGGGCATGCGCACCGAAAGCAGCGGCCGCTTTGAAAAGGGCGTAGCCCCCCAGACCGTCCTGGAGGCCTTAGAACGGGCCTGCATGCTGGTGAACCTGCTGGATGCCGGGGACGTGGTCAGCGGCGTCATCGACCTGTACCCCGCCCCCAAAGGCCCCCAGGTGATCCACGCCAGCGTGAAGCGCATCCAGGACCGGGCCGGGGTGGAAATCCCCCCCCAGGCCATGGAGGACATTCTCCGGCGGCTGCACTTTGAGCTACAGCGCTCCGGGGACGCCCTCACCGTCACCGTGCCGCCCTTCCGCGGGGACCTGGACGGGGAGGCGGACCTCTGCGAGGAGGTCCTGCGCCTCTACGGCTATCAGCACATCGGCGCCGCCCCCTTGGTGGGCACCACCACCCAAGGGGCCGTCAGCCCCATGATGGCCCTGAAAAACCGCGTGGCCGCCATTTTGGGGGGCAACGGCTACTACGAGATCATGAACTACAGCTTCCAGGGACTCAAGGAGATTGCCAAGCTGGGCCTGCCCCAGGAGGACCCCCGCATGGAGCCCATGCCCATCCGCAACCCCCTGGGAGAGGACACCGCCATGATGCGGCCCAGCCTGGTCCCGGACATGCTGAAAACTTTGGCCTTCAACATGAGCCACTCCACCGAAAAGGCCTGCCTGTACGAGATGGCCACCGTCTTTGACCACCACCATCTGACCGCCGAAGGGCTCCCCACCGAGCGGCAGCAGCTCTGCCTGGGCGGCTACGGCCCTGGGGTGGACTTCTACACCCTCCGCTCCGCTGTGGAAGCTTTGCTGCGCAGCAGGGGCATTGCCTGCCAAGTGCAGCCCGGGGGCGACAGCTACTACCATCCCGGCCGCTGCGCCCGGCTGGTGCGGGACGGCGTGGCCTACGCCCAGCTGGGGGAGGTGCACC
The DNA here is from genome assembly GCA_029974855.1 of Eubacteriales bacterium. The sequence goes on along the minus strand of JARKQO010000098.1, from coordinate 228 downwards.
CCGCCGTGGCCCAGGCCTTTGACATGAAGGGCCGGGCCGTGCTGGCCGAGGTGGACCTGGAGCGCCTGCTGGCCGACGGCAGCTCCATGGGGGAGATGAAGCCTCTGCCCCGCTTCCCCGGCATGACCCGGGACCTGGCCCTGGTGATGGACGAAGCCATCGCCGTGGGCCCCCTGATGCAGGACATGGAAAAGGCCGCCGGAAGCCTCCTGGAATCCATCTCCCTCT